>NZ_JBHFKZ010000023.1:0-64871 GCF_042879375.1 Photorhabdus sp. RM323S | reverse complement strand
CATTGCGACTAAAACAATAGCCTAAAATAACATGATAATCCGAAGAATTAATAATTTCTTCTATCTCCTGATAGGTGGTTTTTATGACATCTTTGATATGTATTAGGTGAGCATCTCCTATGGAGACAACAAATGTATGATTTTCCTTTTCAGCGGCGTGTTTTGCCATTTTCTCTGCTAACGTTGGATTGATATATTCATCTCGCCATGTACCAGAAGTAGAACGGAGCATTAATGGGCTCTTTTCTTCTAGAACTTAACCAATCTACTATTTTAAGTGCAGGTAATACGCCATTTCCTAAATCTGACTGATAAATATATCCTACAATTCCTTGGCTGGTTGATGTAATATCAATCAGAAACATATGTCCAAATCGGTGATCATTAACTAATGCAACATAGCTACCCGAATCGTTGAATTGATCAAGTTTTTCGGAAAATTCATTGCCGTTTATTTTTTCTTTTTTAAATTGTTCTACAGGATTAACGGCCTGTTCTCCTTCGGTCATTAATTTAAATATATTTTGTGCAGACAAGCCGCAAACCGGTTCAATGGGATCATAAGGGTTTATTCCAACGATATCTTTATAAGCTTCAAGTCCTCCGAATTGAGAAACATTTTCATCGATTGCTTTAAGTATAACATCAGAATTTCTATCGATGATTTTATCCTCCCAATTATCATACCAAAGTAATTTGTTTCCCTTGGGATCATTATGGAGTTTTATAATATCATCTATTAATTCTGTAGAATTTTCGTTATCGTTTTGGGATGATAATCTCCCTCTTAGTTTAGATGGCTTGGTGTGACAACCCACTTCCAGGTGCGAGTCTGTTGCTATATTTGCAGATTTTTCTGCATTTTTTGTTTCTGTTTTTCCACCATTTTCTTTAACATTTTCACTATGTTAGTTTTGCATTATTTTACCTATAGAATAGAATGAATTCGATGAATGAATAGCATATGGATCAAACTAATATTTCACTATTTTTATAACATGGAAAGCTGAAATAAACATATTAAAAATGATTAATTTTAATAAATAATGATTTGTTAGGTGAGTGATTGTTTTTTATTTTAGTATAAAAATAATTTTAAATCCCAATTAACTTATCCGCATTTTCTTTAGAAACAACAATGCCAACACTGTTTATCTTAACAATAGCCGCCTGGCTGTTTTTCCATTTGGCAAGCGTATCTTTTATTTGTGGTAAATAGGTTGTACTCGTCATACCGGAAACTTCAACAATAACGCTTTCATTTTCTTGATTTTGATTATTTTCTGTATCAGGCTCGGTTGTCAGATTCACTTTAGCAAGGGCAAGACGTACATCTTCTGTGCCGCCTAATTCCACGCATAATTTATCTATTAAAGCCTGGTTTATTTGTGAATTATCCAGACTGGGTTTTTGGTCCACAGAAGCGGATATTTTACTGACTGGGGTTACATTGTCTTCAATATTTCGCAATTTCATCGGTACAGTAATGGAATATAATAGAGAGAGGCGAGGGCGATTACCAAGAGCCTGCCAAAAGTTACCTAAGCTATTCAAATTCTCCTGTTGTGGGATTATGCGAGTATATGCACCGGGTATGCCGGTTAATTGACGATTATTAATCAATGCATTTAAAACGCGTGTCATCACTTGTGCCGCCTGATTATCCGGCTGGCTGTCCGGGCTGGCGCTGTCGCTGGACGGTTTATTGGCATCCCAGTAAGTGATTAAATAGTTACAATTGATGTTGAACCATCCCGGTAATAATGTACTGGTTAGCGGGTTATAACGTCTTGTTTCAGCAGAGCGTAATTGCAGATCTTCGTGTATATCGTAAAGAAATACGCTGACTGTTGGTTCTGATTGAATAGAATTAATTTCTGGTAGATCAAAGCGGATATCAATATTCTGACCAGGAATGTTTAAATATTTAATTAGAATATCGTTTAATGCTTTATTAATATCGATAATCGCGTTGTCAGAAGCAATTATAGTTGTCATGTTGACTCCAATTCTACTTAATTTTTAAAATGCTAATCGGCCGGTTTTATTTAATTCAAGTATCACGGCTCGTTCTATATGTTTATTTTCAATCTGTCCGATATTATCATCTGCGGCTAATATGGATGATAATAGAGCAATATTTCTGATGTTTGCTCCGGTTAAATCAGACCGTTTAGCCAGATGTTCAAAATCAATTTCGTCGGATAATGTCAGTTGTTCAGGCCAAATTTTTTGCCACATTTTGTTGCGTAATGCTTCATCTGGATAAGTAAAACGGGTAATAAAGGTAAAGCGACGGTTAAACGCGCTGTCCAAATGGCTACGGTTATTGGTAGCTAAAATCACTAATCCCGGATAATTTTCTAGTCGTTGTAGTAGGTAGGAAACTTCAATATTGGCGTGTCTATCTTGGGCGTCTTTGGTTTCACTGCGTTTACCAAATAAAGCATCCGCTTCATCGAAAAATAGCACGCCGGAATCCGCTTCGGCCAGATCGAAAATACGAGAGATATTTTTTTCTGTTTCACCAATGTATTTATTCACCACGGTAGAGAGATCAACTTTAATTAAATCAACGCCAAGATGACCGGCAATTACCTCAGCGGCCATGGTTTTACCGGTACCCGATTCTCCGTAAAATAACGCGCTAATGCCGGTACCGTAGCTGATTTTTTCCTGAAATCCAGCGCTTAGAATTTGGTCACGGTAATGAATGGCGGTGATAATTTCTTTTAACTGTTGCGCCAATATATCTGAAACCACTAAATCATTAAAATTGCGTTTTGGGGTGATTCGTTGGGCTAATTTACCGAAATTCTGTTGAGCGCGAAAACTTAATGCCTTACGCAGATCTATTTCTTTTATTTGATCTTCTGGTTGCCGAATCATTTGATATTGATGCGCTTCTTCAAGAATGAGCGGTAATGTTTCCGCGGTAAAGGAGAAGCGTTGACAGAGCTGAGTAATATTGATGTCTTGGGTGACATTTGCCGGTAAACTTGCTTTTAGCATTGTTTTTCTCTCTGCTAAAGTTGCTACTGGCATATCAATTTGCACCATTGGTAAATGTTTAAGCCAGACTAATGCATCTCCCGGTTCTGTCAGGCAAATTATTTTTAATTTCGGCTGGTTCAGTAAAACAGGTAATTCATGATGTAATCTTTTTTTTTCCTCTACAAGCAAAGAAAAATTACGGATGAGTAAACAAGCATCGTGTAACCGAATTTCCCGTATTGCACCCGTTAGTATGGATATTGTGACACTATTTTCTTCGTCGGGCAGGTGGGCTAAATCTAGGACTAAGGTATGAATACCATGAGATGCCATAATATTGCTGACCGCTAATGCTCTGGCGCTGTCCTGTCTTCCTCTGAGTATGACTAATGGGCGTATTTCATCGGTGTCATTCAACAATACCTTTTCAAGAGAAGAATAAAGAGTTTGCGGATACCAATTATGTGAGGCTGGAATACGCCAGTTAGTACAGGTTATTAATGGCGGTAGGATAACTCGCTGTCCCGATAGAAAGTGCCATACTGCGTTGTGAGTTAAGAATTGTGTCTGTAGCCAAATAGATTCTTCGTGGTTATTGAGCCGTAATAGTTGGTTACTAATTAACGGTGTTTGTGGCAGAAAACTATTTTGCAGTAATTGTCGATCACTTTGACATTGGCTGAATAATTCAATCGCTAGCGCGAAACTGGGCCACTGTTTTTTACTGTTACCATTTAGAGCGGCAAATAACGCATGATAACGGCTATCGAAATGGGGTAATAAACCTAATAATAAAACATCACGCTCAAATTCAGTCAGTTCAAAACGTTCGACCAATAATGATAATGCATCAAGGCCAGGGCTTTCCTCGATTTCCGGATAGCGAATAGCATCATTTACATTATCTAGCCAATGAGGAATACCCTGTGGTGATATTAAACATTGTTCTACTTCATCTTCGGTCAGTAAAAAACTTTCTGGTAATGAATCGTACTGATCTCCGTTTTGATAATAATAGTGCTGTAATAGCAGATCGATACGTTCCAGATGGGGATAAATCCAGCGTAATTCAGCCATGCTATAGTGGTTATTTGTCAGTAGATAGTTCATATAAACCTTTTAGATGTTTTGCCAGTCAATGCGTAAAGGGCGATTCAGCCAGGGCAGTTTGGCGATATTTAATGGCCACGGCCAATTGGCTAACAACATATCAAACGGTTGATGTTGTACCGTGATTTTGATTTCCTGTTCGTTTATCAGCAATTCCCCCGATCGTTGTAAAAATAGTTGGCGAGCATCATTGCGGCTTAATTTTTTCCAGCCAGGAAGTTGGCTGATAATAGCGTCTAACCATTGATCTATGATCAACTGCTTTTCTGGTTCAACAGAGATTATTTCAATAATTTCATCAGCCATTAATCCGCACAGAACGTTATTCAATATATTTCGTTCTGTCTGTATTTCTTCGTTTCCCCAAATCAGATAGTTAAGGAAATTAACCGCACTGAATTGGGCTTGACGATGAATAAATATTTTATTATCAAGTAAGCCGAATTGATTAAATAATGCAGGCAGCATCGGCCATAAAACTAATGCTCCAGCATTATTTATCTGATATAGAAGAGGTTGTTTAGGCAATAAAGCGTATTCAGAATGTGTTTTATTGATATTATGTAATTGGTTAGAGTTACTTCCTGTAATATGCGAGTTATTCGATGTTGGTAATGTTTTATGGTTTTCTGATATTACCTCCTGATTTGTTGAATATTTATATCTATGAACATTTTTAATATCAACATGAGTTACGGCTAATTTCTTGCTGGATTTATCTTTATCTGCATGGTCTGAAATAAAATGTTCAGGTAAATATTGCTCTTCCTGAATATTGATGCTGTCATGATTATTAGCAATTAATTTTTTATCGAGTATATCTTTATCCGTATGATTTGAAAAATAATGTTCAGGTAAATATTGATTTTCCTGAGTATTGATGCTGTCATGATTAGTAGCAATTAATTTTTTATCGAGTATATCTTTATCCGTATGATTTGAAAAATAATGCTCAGGTAAATATTGATTTTCCTGAGTGTTGATGCTGTCATGATTAGTAGCAATTAATTTTTCACTGAGTGTATCTTTATTCATATGATTTGAAATAGAATGCTCAGATAAATATTGATATTCTTTAGCTGATAGATATTTTTTACTGAATTTTTCAACAGTAATAGTTTGCCCGAATTTTTTTAACCAACTATTTAATGGAATATTGTGAGTGATAATCTGGCGAAATAACGTAATAATAGATGCTGCATTAATTGTACCGTTATCTAATTCAGTGGTGATATGTGATAGCACTTTCGCATCCAGTTCAGGTATCTCCTGTGTATGATTTAGCTGTATATATTGCAACGCATTGAGTATCAGTTTTCCGGGGGAGATAGGCTCCCCCGGATATTGTGGTTTGTTTATTCCTTCGGATAGTCTGTGGTTAACAGCGCTTAATAAATCGGGTTGCTTAAGCGCTAATAACCGTTGTAGGTTTGGTTCAGATAAACAGCTTTTTGCTAATAACAAAACCCATTTATCTTCTATTACAGCTAATTGATTAATTAGTTGCTGAATATTGATATCAATATTTTTATGATTATCTATCACCGCTATTGAGTTTAATACGGAATTTTTCTGATTTAAATAATGAATGAAATCTTCAACATTAATTGAATTGTTGACATATAATAAAGAGGGTTTGTTGGTTATTTTTTGCGATTTTGATTCTATTAGGGATGTTTTTTTCTCCTGATGATTAATTTGATATTGGCTTAATGCTTTATTTAGCGCAGTATTAAGCTTTATAGGGAATAGTGAATTGAAATTATGTGGATTTATTTCACCAAGATCCAGAGTTAATGTTTCTAAATAGATATCCTGATTAATGGGATGTTGAGTAAAGAATGTGTTAAATAACTTATTGATATCAGTTTGATTAAGCAGGGAGCCATGTAATACTTTTTTAGCCACCTGTTGATTATTAGCCTCAATAGTAATGATAATCCGGTTTAACAGATTTGGCTCCCAAGTCATATTAATATTTCCTTTTTAACTAATGAATATTAGTAAATATACGTATAAAATATGGTGCCATAATTAATTGGTTTACATTTTCATGATATATTTCATGAAAAATACATCTATTCTTAAATGACTTCCAACATCTAAATTCCAATAATTTGTATCTCTTTCTGACCCACCTGAAGTTATAAAAATATTATCACTTTTTTGTTTATTCAAATTAGGAGTGCCATTGTTCCCATCACACCATGCCCAACCATTAGGTAAACTACCATTACTATAAAATGGCACAATTGTTCCTGGTGGGATAATTAGGTCTGAGAGTGCTGATGCAATTGATTGTATATCAATGCTTACGCCATCACTGTCTACTTTAATACCACTACCAGCCTTAGCTTTTACAGAGACGCCATTACTATCAACGTGAATACCATTGCTGGCCTTAACATCCAATCCTCCTCCAACTGTTACCCCCCAACCAAGATTCACAGAGATTCCTGTGGGATCAACTTTAATTGTGTTATCTTTGGATTTTACAGAGACACCATTCCAATCAGCAGTAATACCATTGCCGGCCTTAACATCTAATCCATCACCTATTTTTATTCCCCAACCAAGTCTTACGGATATCCCTGTAGGATCAACGTTAATTGTGTTATCTTTGGCTTTTACAGCGACACCATTACTATCAACGTTAATACCGTTACCGGCTTTAACTTTTACACCGTCTGAACCCAAGCTCAATCCACTGACACCACTCCAACTATTACCGGAATTACCCCCTGCTAATTTTAAATAAAGACCAGAACCGTCAGTGACTGTGATACCACCGTTATCCCAACATTTAACAGCTATCCCTTCGTTATCAACGGCAATCGCATTATTAGCTTTAGCTTTTATAGAGACGCCACTACCATCAACATTAATGCCATTATTCGCCTTAATTTTTACACCGTCTGAACCTAGGCTCAATCCACTGACACCACTCCAACCATTACCGGAATTACCCCCTGCTAATTTTAAATAAAGACCAGAACCGTCAGTGACTGTAATACCACCGTTACCCCAACATTTAACAGCTATGCCGCTTGAATCAACAGAAATACCGCCGGTAGGGTTAGTTTTCACCGATAGTCCATGATTATTATCCAGTTCCAGCCCTGAATTTGGATTATCTGTCTGATCTGGTGCTTTACCCACTGCCCGGCGACCGATATCAGCAATATCAATCAGGTCTGAATAATCAGTTTGTAGGGGAATACTTCCCGCTTTAAAACGATTCTTTAATTCATCTGATGAAGGTCCTATTGATTCAGGATTGGTATTTTCTGTATTGGATTGCGAAGTAGACAGATTATGTTCTTTTTCCATTTTAGTGACCTTATATATAATATTGAATTATTCTATTTTAAATATCCTGTAAATATTTCTTGATCATAAGAGAGTAATCGGAGGATATTTTATTTAGTAATGAAATTGATGGTTGTTTTTATAGTGCAATATTAATTTCTGTGACTATTTTTATTTAGGTTGAATATTAGCTTGAATTTTCGGTACATATAATAACTGATTATCTTCTATGACCTTTTCATTCCATTGATCTCCATGTTCACCAATGACCTCTATTCGTTGCTGTTCGGTGGCGATTCGCATATTACCTGTACCGGTTGCTGCTGAAGGTAAACGCCCTAGCGTTAGCGTTTCTAAAATATTATAGGCTTCATCACCCAGAGGCGCGCCATTATTTTGCCAACGCTTATAAGTGTTAGCAAAATTCTTGAATTGTTCCGGTGATAGCCAGTGGAAAATCATGGAAAGATGGGCTGGGAATTCAGCTAAGATCTCCGTTTTTACCCACGCCTCCAGTTTATAAGGATCGACCTTATCATTCTCAATAAGCTGACGATTAATCACTACACTGACTATAAATGAAAAACGATCAGCCAACGCGTATTTTTCATTGGAAAAGTACCAATGATAGCGCCATGCGTCTTCTGATTTCGGGAAGTTGTATTGTTGGCCTGATATTTTTTTAAGTAATATTCGGCCCTTAATGCGATCAAATTCTACGACTTGTGCTTTAAGTTCATAATCGGCGGGAGAATCACTATGAGCTAATATTGCTGTCGGCGGTCCATCGGGGGTAACAACATATTTCAGGGTGACTTCATCCTTTACTTCGATCATAGCAGGGAAGGGACTTTGGGTGCTGGAGGTGATCCAACGTTCGTCTTCTGTTCCCGTTTGATATGTCTCACTGGCATAAACCAGTTGATAATCCATATCTTCCATCCATACCGGGCTATTACACCAGCGTAAATTACCTTGTTCAAACGCGGTTTTTACGCGGTCTAGATTACGCTCTAGATCAGTACTATTACGGGTGTTAAGAGAGAAGGCGTCTCCTGTAATATCGGTGATCATTTGGCCCCGTAATGTGAATTTTCTGTCGTCCTCAATAATAATCAGATTAATTACCTGCCCGTGCAATAATTGATCCGCTGCTCCTTTCTGGGTAATGATTAATTGATGATTTTTAGCATTGGGCTCACTTTTTATTTCCAGATTATCGGGCTTTTGCTCACTATCGAATTTTTTGTCAGGCTTTACCGGTAATAGCTGACGATGTTCAATCAGATAAAAAGGCAAATTAGCCAAGTTGGGATTGTCTTTAAAGCATTCTCCACCTAAGCCAATACGGGCGGCAATCCGTTTTTGCAGCGCTGACACTTTATCAATACGAATATTATTACGCTGGTAGGTCAATTCAGGTTGTTGAGCCAAATAACCGCGCTGAGTAGAGAGAAAATCTAATGAATCCAGAGTGAGTGGTCTGGCCGCGCGATGAGTGCCAAAATATTCCAATAAGTCATTCAGGATTGATAATTCTTTTGCATAATTTTGCCGATGGATTCCGTCATCATTATTGATTTGGGAATCATCATTTAGCTGTTTGATTAAATCAGGCATGATTTGCTGATGGACTTTATAACCAACAGTATTGTCTTTAAAAGGCCACTGTGCGCCATATACCGCATTTCCCCGTTGTTTAAAGGCTAACAGTTTCGGCAAAATAGCGAGTTCGGCGCAGCCGTTAGCCAGTATCTGTTCAAAAGGCAACATAAATTGGTGCAAGTGTATTTGTTGTTGGGTCTCGGCGTAGGTTTGTAATCCATAGCAAGCGGGTAATTTATTGCTGATCGGATAATAGTCCAGGACTTTACGATGTTTGCCCCAGTTTAATAATTCAGGCTGTGTCTGAATTAATGGTGCAATAATAATTTTGTTTTCTATGTCTTGTTTAGATACGGCGACTTTTACCCCACCTTTGGCGGTAATAATAAGCGGGCTTGCTGGCGAGGAAATTAAGCTTAAGGGATCACTGCCCCATAGCCTGGGATAATATCTTTGAGCGATTGTCCAGGACCAATTATCGTCCGCCAGCGGAGAAATGTTTTCATCGTGTTTGCCTAATGCCAATTGGGTAATACTTTGTATTCCGGGAATAGCCAATAAACGATTAGCCAGATGGCTGAGCTTTAATTCTGTCGCCGTGGTGTAATCTTTGGCCGCAGGTAGTTCAGGTATCCAGCCGTGATGTAAATAAGGTCCCGCGAATATTTCTTCATTGCTGTAGCCTAATTCTTTCATGGCTTGAGTGGTATAACGTAACGGCTTTGCCAGGACCGTCTGTGTGGTTGTCATATAGACTTTGGCGAAGATGTCAGCAATATCTCTCACATCATCATCCAGTTCAATAGCAAGCTGCAACAGGAAATCTGTGGGTTGTAGCCAGATAATTTTACTGACGGATTCCCCTAGATTACGGTTGTTTTTTAAGAAAGCCGCCAGACTTTGCTGTGCCAGTACCTTATCGGCCTCAGTTTCCCGGCTAGGGAGTAGATAAAGCCAGTAATTGCCTCTCAGCGTTAATTGTTGGCTGTCTGGCGTCTGAATGAAACTGTATTCACGTTTCTGTTTGTTATACCAGTACTGATAACGTTCACTTTCAGGTTCACGAACTAGCTGTACATCGTTAAAGAAAAAATAACCTGTGCTTTTGTCGTTAATGTTATCGCTGCTATGCAAATCCAGTAAGGCGCGGCGATAATCTTCCGCGGTAATTGGGCCACAGGTCAGCATTTGTTGCGGGCCGAATTCCTGTGGAAAAATGCCATCGTCCGGTGTCTGTTCCTCTTTTTTAGGCGTGAGGAGATCCCTCAATGGCAGCGAATGGCGATAGGCTAGATCAGATGCACCGTAACAACCCGCTTCTAATAAGGTAATACCGGGATCATTTTCTGCTGTATTGCTCCAGAGTTGCCCAGACTGTTGCTCAACTACCGTCTTGGCTTGAGTGAGTAAGGTTTCAAAAGCGATATCGTCTTTAACGATGGGAAACAGGGCATCCTGATTATCCATTGTCTGCTCCTTTATTAGCGGAACTCTTTTCTGACCAAACCAAAATCAGTACTTCATTATCAGCGGCTTCTACACTGTCACCGACTGCTCCTGCGGTTTGGGGCGATTTTTTCAACGTTAAGTTGGTGACCCGTTCCACTAGAGGTGACTGCTGAATGGTGGCTAATAACGGGTAGTAATCAATGCGGTTGCCGGTTGTGACGCCGATAGCGCTATCTTCTGCCCACGGCATATATTTTCGGCTGAGTTCCTGCTGTAACTGATGGCGGCCATAGTCGGGATTAACCCCCGTAGCAAACACCAGTTGATAGCTGATCAGCACGTCAACATAGCTGGGATTGTTGATTTTGAGGGTGGTCCAGGGACTGCTGAGTTGGCTTATCCAGTCGGCCATTTCCGCCAGTCGGGCCGGATTCAGGATTGGGCGTAGCGCATCGTCGTTATCTTTGTAACGGCTATTAGGGATCACAATCAGTTGTTGCGTTTCCGGAGCCGGGATTTTGGTTAATTCATTGGCGGAAGGGTATTTGACATCAAATATGCTGATAAAATTCTCTTTCAGTAGCGTAACGATATTATCCCAACTTAAAGCACGGTTACGATGGGACAACCGGGGCGGAATTCGTGTAAGAAAAGCGGATTCTGTTTCTTTCGGACGACCGTTCCAGGATGTCCAGGGTTGATTCACACGGCTAATGACGACGGACGCGCTGACGGTTTGCTTGATGCTATCGGCGGCTAATCCATCGATAAAGTGATCATTTTTAACAGTTTCTGGGTTGATTAATGTAGCGGTGGTGGCGTTATACAGTATGCCTTGCATTTTGGGGTAATTCTCAGGGGCGGTTTGTTGAGAGATCTCTGCTTTCAACCAGTATCGTCCTGACGGCATTAAGGTTGCCTGATTTGACGCGTCTTGTGGCAATAACGTACTCCATATCCCCTGGTCAAACAGGTTGTGAGTTTGATCGTGAACCCGTTGATTTAATGGCTGCCAGCTGTTTTGCTGATTCAGATAAGACCAAAATAGCGTAAGTTCTTGAACACCGACCAATTGCCAGTATAGGGATAAGGTTTGTCCCGGTGATACATTGGTGAAGCCCAAATAGAGTGCGTCATTAGCGAATGAAGGCGTTTCAGCGTTCGCGTTGCCCCAACCGAAAGGAGTAAGGGGATAAACGGTGTATTGCTCAGTTTTTACTTTAGCGCTGAATGCGATTTGCAATGCACTGATTTGTGGGGTGTAGGGTAAATTTTTACCGGTTGGATCTTGCCAGTATTGGGTGTGCATAAAATCCTGCCCCGTCAATTCTATGCGCACTGATGCAGGCCAGTCATTGGGCGATGGGCTGTCTGCAACAGGATAATCCATTGCCGGTAAGGTAAATGTCAGGCTTTGCCCTTGTGGTGCATCGGTTCCGCCAAATAACGATGGGGTTTCAGTGAGTTTCTTTCTTTCCTGAGGCGTGACTAAATAGCCCTGGACTTTAAACGCGCTATTATCCGGTTCAGGGGTGTACCCTTTATACCACGCTTTAAAACTCTTTGTGGGCAAGCCAACCCATTGCGGAATCAGGGTAAGCGTCGCGTTTTCAGAACCATACCATTCAGGGGCAACCAGATTAAAGCCGGAACCCAACGATGGATATTGACCAAAGGGGAAACTGGTTTTATCTGTTTGTTCAGTTCCGCCATCAGAGGCATAGTGCACACTGCGGTTGCCGTTGATATTGATTTCAATACCGGTAATTTTGGGCAGTATGGGTTTCTGAGTCGTGCCTAATTTTAATACCGGTACGTCGAATGTCATGCCATCAAGGTTATCTGGCGGGTTGATAGGATCAGCCGTGGATGATAATCCAAGTTCAATGTTCTTTTTGTCGATAAGTTTTACCGACAACGATAACCAGTGATCTTCTGCACTAATTTTGGCGGTGAGATGTTCAGCTTGACCTTCCCAATCGTTTTCCAGCGTCAATGTGATATGGCGTTCTCCGGCGGACATAGCAAATAAAGAGGAGGTAATCAGATAACCGGATAGAACCGACACGTCATTAGCTGTTGGTCTAAAAAGTCGGATACCATTTTCAGGTAATGCAATGTTATCCGAAAGATTAAAAGGTATTGCCGATTGCCAGCCATTGTTGCCATCTTTCCGATACCAACGCAGGTCGGTCAGCGCCCCTTGATTCGCCAATAAATCCGCGTCTGACGCATACTGTAACGAATTGCCGGCGCTATCTTGCCCGGCATCAAACAGGGTGCCTTGTGCTACCAGAAATTCCGCGTTATCTGTATTCAGGGTAACGCTGATAGCAACGCTATCAGCCTGGGCATTTTTGGGGTTCAGTCCCAGTAATTCTCGATAATAAAGATCACGGTGTCGTGCCGGGAAGGTGTTTAATAAGCGTTTGGTTGTTTCTAATAGTTTTAAAAAAGCCAATATAAAAGCCTGATGTGGCGGTAAAAGGCCATTGGCTTGATTAACTTGTTGGTAAATACTAGCTAATTGCTGAGGACTATTTTTCTGAATAAAGTAAAAACTGTCCCAGAACTGTTTTTTATCTTGATCGAAAGGGATGATTGCGGAGTATTTTTTAAGCCAGTTTAAAATATCCAGCGTGCTTCTTTCATCAAGTTTAAAAGCAGTATTTGACACAATAGCAGAGAGTTTATTATCTAACTCGGCCTGTCCCATATTTACACCACCTATTATTTGAATATATCCCTGATCAATTCTCAGGAGATCATAGTTATTTAGAAATATAGTTATTTAGAAATAAGGTTGAAGGGAGGATTTATCCGGCACTGACGATATATTGGCTGGCAATAAAACGACCTTTTCCCATACTCGGCGTTGTCACATCCGGGCCACTCGATGGATTATTCGCCGGTTGTGTCGGGGTGAAACGGGCGGTAAATTGCTGCCCGACCACGATCACCGTGGCGGTGCTGCGACAAAAGTTTGCCTGCTGGCTGGCATCCAATTGAGCAATGGTGATCATCCCCATGCCGGGTATCGGGTGGCTAGGGGTAATATATTGCGCCTGAAACTGGACCTTTTTTTCGTCACCCACTATGGCGATCTTTTTGCCTTGGATCTGGGCGTGCCCGCTGCCTCTAATGGTTGCCGGTCCCAGAAGGGTGACTTGCCGGTTGCCGAATAGCGGTTCAAATAGCAGATTGTCACCATCCACCACGAGTTGTTTACTCATAGATTCACCCACACCTGGCCTTCGCTGACTTCAAGGATGCCATCAATTTGTTGGTTGATTTCGCTGCCTCTCAGGGCGTAAGTCACTTGAACATGTAGGGTATTTGGCAAGTCCGTTCTCTGATTGACCTGAATCACCGTGATTTCCGCGCGCGGTTCATAACGCAGTACGCGTTCTTCAATTCGAGTTTGGATTTCTGCTATCAGTGCATCATTGATATTGGCAAACAGATAATCATTCAGGCCACAACCGTAATCTTCACGCATAATTCTTTCGCCGGGTTCAGTGAGAAAGAGAATTTTCATGCTTTGGCGAACATTTTCCGCACCTGCTGCCATTTGGACACCGGTGGGTATTTTTGACTGTATATTCTCTTGGATAAAAAACTGTGGCGGAAAAGCCCAACCCCGGCCATAAATATCGGCTAATATGTTGTCTGTCATTTTGCTGTCCTATTATTGTGTTAAGTTAATTTTCGCACCTTTAATATCGACGCCGGACTTTCCAGTGGCTGACAAGGATTTTTCCGCCTGTAGGTTAATTTCTTGGGCTTTGGTGATCAGATTTTTCGCCGAATCTAGCGTGATATCTTTATCCTGTTGCAGTGATAATGAATGTTTTCCGCTATTAAGGGCGGTAATTTTGTCTTGATGATTGAACACTAATGCTTGTTGATTATCCCCTTGTTTAATGACCAGGGTTTTTATTGGATTTTTTTCACTGGGTTCTATTGGCGCTTTATTTTTTGGGTTGTGCATAGCGCCTAATATCACCGGGAAGCGCGGATCGCATTCAAAGAAACCGATAATCACCTCATCCCCCGGTTCCGGGTAGAAACAGAACCCGCTTTCATGACTGGCATAAGGTTTACCTAGTCGGGCAAAGAGTACACTGTTGGTTAAGTTTAACGCCGGTATCCTGACCGGAATTCGGTCCAGTGACTGCTTGTCCTGTTGGTATTTTTCCACAATCCCCACATGCAGCTCTTTAACTTGCGGGATCGCCGGTTCTGTCTCCGGCAACAGGCCCAGAATTAGCCGGGTGCGCCAGCCTTGCCGCTGATTGATGGTCTGACTGACGCCGGTGATAACACCTTTACCATCTATTCCTTGACCAAAGCCATTTAGTGCCAGCAGATCGCCTGGTTGATAGCGGTTATCCCCTGCGACTTCAACATTGCCGGAGACGTTATCACTTCGCAGGTTATTCAGGATGCCTTGCGCAAGGTATTTGGCTTGTTCATTATCTTGCGGATAGCTAAAAACCCATTGCCATGTCTGATCGGATAAGGTTGCCAAACTGTCTGGCGAGAGTTGACCACTGCCAAGCCGACTGTTTTTTGCCTGAGTGGCCTGAGATAGTTTTTGTTGGGCGATATCCCAGGATTGTATGCTCACCATTTTGGGGCTGTGCCGGTTATCCCATTGCAGATCTGCCTCAAACAGCACAATGTCTTGATCACCGGCACGTTGTTTAATTGTGTGCACGGTCGATTGATTAAGTGATTCTGGCGTCACTAGCGTGACCGTCTCGTTACCGGGTAATAACCAGATATTGGTGGCGACCAGCCGGTTTTTTAAGAATTTCCAGTCATGGCAGCGAAACTGGACCATTTGCTCATGTTCAGTTTTAAGCTGAGGTGCCTGTTTTATCGTGACAGGTATACCTGCTTGACTGAATAGTTTTCTGATAATGGCTTCATCACTTTGTTGACTGAATAACTGTGAATGGAAATTGTCAGTGAGTTTTTGCAGTGGATGTTTCGCCGTTAGGGTAACCAGACTGTCCTGACCTTTGAACTTAAGCGCCAGCCGAACAATGATCCCCTTAAACAACACGGTTTTTTGCAGTTGCACGATCAGTTCTTGATTGGGCCGACAGCTTGTGAGTTCAGCTTGAGATTTAGCGGCAAAAATCGCGTTGGCGTCACCGGCTACGCTAAGAGTGATATTGGCTGTGGGGATACCGTTGATTTGGTGGTTTACGGTCAGACTCATCACAGAAAACTGGCTGAGGGTTTTTCCCGCTATTTTAAGGTCTATCGCCGGTATCTTCATGCATCCCCCTGTGCCTGTAGTGTTTGCCCCGGGGTGAAATCATCAAGATTATCCAGATTGTTTTGCCAAGCGAGGGTGAGGTAATCAATGCCGCCTGCCAGAGAAGCTCCGGCACCTAAGGCGATTAACGGCAGAGAGAGCATATCGGTCACGCTGACTGCGGTGATCGGCGGTGATTTTAACTGCTGTTCAGTGGCTTGAATAACAAAGCTTTCGTCCGCGATCAGCGATAAAGTGGCGCTGGCTCGCAGTGGAGTAGCGTCCCGGTCAAATAGGGTGTAATTGATGGTGAGATCACTAGCCCGGCAGGCGAAATAACCTTTGTTTTCCCAACGCATTTTGCCCCATTTGATTTTGAGGAAGTGGGGCACGTTGGTGCTGGCATCCACCGTACACAAAGCTTTCAAGGTTGCTAGTTGGGTTTCTACCGGGATGTTGTTGCCCGGCATGGTCGCGTCAAATAGCAGGACTAACGTCAAACCGGCGGGTTGTGATAGCACATAGCGGCTGCTTTGGCTGGCATTGTTAACGCTTTCATCCTGTTGGTAGTGGGTTTGATAATCGAGCTGAATCCCATCAGGGTTATACATTGCCTGTAAGCTGCCTACGGAGATTTTCCCTTCCCGGTCTTTAAAGGCGGTAAGGGTGAGCTTGGACAGGCTGCGTTCAATTAAGCTCATAATAGCCTCCTGTTTCACGCAATGCCTCTAACACTTCCCGTTTGATAATCTCGATCAGACGGGCGTTATCTAGCGTCTCTTGGGCTAATGTCTGTGATGTGATGGGATTACTCTCGGAATCAGTCACTTTAGCTCGAATAATCAGCTCCTTAATTTCGACGGTCATACTTTTACTCCTAACCAGCGCATATCTTGATAACGCAACTCCAGTGAATTCACCAAAACAGTATTGCTATTGGCGTCAAAGTCGCCGGTGGACCAGCGTACTGGTAGCGCGTTGCTTAATGTCCAACTTGCCACGGGTAACGAATTTTCATTCAGTAACATAATCACGACATCGGCATAGACCGCTTTTTCACCACGCAGGACACGATCAAACATCAGCGTGAGTGGTGTCACCGTCATCACGCCACGCTCCAACATCAGACTGCCATGTTGGATTTTTTCGGCCAGCCAGGTATTTCTGGCGTTTTCCCCGCCTTGGCTGTGTTGGCTAGTTTGTAACTCACGGCTCAGGCCCGATATCCGTTGAAAGGCGATATCCAGTGGACTGGGAATGTTGTTAAAAAGAAAACTGGCGATAAAACGGTGTGACACTGCCGGGGTGTAGAGGTTGTTCATATGTTGCCTCTGTTTAACTTAGCGGGTGGTACGGGTATCAAATGTCAGGTTTAGCTCAATAAATTCTGCCGGAGTTAAGACTGCGAGGCTGATTTTCATGATCATTTTTCCTGCCCGTATATCGGCTTCACTCATTGATTCACCCACACCCAATAACACCTTGAACGCCTGATCTTCTTGGGTGCCTCGTAGCCCGCCGTTTAACCATAACTGACGCAGCCAGTTATAAGCTTGTCCTTTAAACTTCATCCAGGTGATGGCGTTATTGGGTTCAAAGACAAAGGCACGGCCCAGTTGGCTCATATGCGCTTCGATATAGGAAACCAGACGGCGGATCTGGATATAGCGCCAAAGGGAACCGGGGGTATTTTCCAATGTTCGGCATCCCCAGATCCTGATACCTTTACCGGGAAAGCTGCGCACCAGATTCAGTGAAGCGCCATCTGGGTTGAAGAGTGCATTCGCTTCAATATAAGAGCGTACCGGGCTAATTACTTTGGCTAAGGCAATGTTGGCTGGAGCGGTCCATACGCCTTGTTGGTTATCGTTACGCTGGATGACGGCAGCTACTGCGGCGGTGGGTGAAAGCATGATAGGGTTTTGCGCATTATCGGAATAGGCGCTTTTTAGCTGTGGCCAGTATACCGCGCCCCATTGTCGAGCAGTGGAAGAAAACTGTTTTAAACACTCAGCGGCTAATGTGGGATTATCTGGGGCATCCAATAATCCCATGATACCGCGTCGGCTCTTGCAAAGATTGAGCGCCGATTGCCAAAATTGTAACCAAAGATCTCTTTGAGTGTAGAAAACCTCTGTCTGATTAAAGCGAATAGCATCTGGGGTGATAATCAGAGTAATGTCGTTCTCTGCGGAAATCGTTTGTGTCAGCCACTCTTGTTGCAGTGCGGTGATCAATGACGGAAAATCGCTTAATTGTTTTTCCGTACCCAGTGATAGCACATAAGCTTGTTGGCCGCCATTTTCAAAGAAGTGGCGTACGGAATAGTACATTAATCCTGACGCAGGAAATGACCGGGTAAAATCGGCCAAACTGTTAAGCTTGATAGCCGTTTTATTGACCAGTGATGAGGTATAACCAATAAAAACCGGTATACCGATGAATGCGTCATCCTGTTCTGGGGATATCAGGTTTTCGGTGACGGTGACGCCCGGCTGTTTTATCTCCATTATCGTCTCCTTTACGACTGAATAGACGCGGTGTTTAACCGCGTCTCAGTGCGGTTACTGTGCTACATTTTGTGAAAACTGAAGGATAATAAACTCAGCTGGACGTACCGCCGCCATCCCCACTTTGACAATCATTTTCCCTTGTTTAATGTCGTCGTCGGACATGGTGATACCTTTACCAATCTGGACAAAATAGGCTTCCTGCGGTTTATTGCCCGCTAATGCCCCTTGTTGCCAGAGGGCGTAGAGATAGTTGTCAATGGCTGATTTCACCCGTTTCCAGGTGGGTTGGCTATTGGGTTCAAAGACGACGGATTGCATTGCTTGCTTGATGTCCCGCTCTGCGCTGTTAAATAGACGCCGAACTGGAATGTAGCGCCAGTTGTCATCATTTTGCAGAGTGCGTGCGCCCCACACGACAAAACCTTTGTTGGTGAAATAGCGGATGGCATTGATACCTTTTTGGTTCATGGTACCTTGCTCATCGTCAGTGAGCCGTTCGGTGATATCACTTATCCCGCTAAGTACAACATTTGCCGGTGCTTTCCAGACACCACGGCTAGTGTCAGTAGCGCAATAAACTCCCGCCATGACAGCACTGGCAGGAATGACGCTGTTGGATTTTGTTTTGTCCTGTATTGCTTGGACAGCTTTTTTGTAGACATCCAAGTTTTTCTCTTTGAGTTGCGCCAGATTTTTGACTTCATCGGGTTTTGTTTTTGCATCTTCATAACCTGAAACTGTGATTAGGCTATCTTCCTCTTCCGCTTGAATAGGGTGTGAAATTTTAACCGCCGGATAATAAGTCGCGGTTTGTGATTGCACGTTAACGCTAGGTGCGCTTGTTTTATCTTGGCTGTCAGCGATAAGGAAATAGCCGGTATTCAATAATGCGGATGTCAGGCTATTGTATATCGCGCTCTGGTAGGAAGGATCCTGTTCAGGGCAGACGATTAACGTAATCTCCAAAGCTTGCTCAATTAGCTCTGGAATTAACGCCGTAGTTTTCGCATCTGCTGAATCGGCAATGGGCAGGATATAACAAGGTCCGCCGCCATTTTGGAAATAGAGTTTTAGCGCATCGTTGCTTGTTGTTGAGGTCACTGTATTTATAGCGTAAGTGTAATCTGTGTTTGTATTGTCTGCGTCAAGAGCAATATCGGCAGTTGCTGTATCGCCTTCAACGTTCTCGGAAAGCGGAGGGGGAGATGGTGGAGTTGGTTTTGTCGATGTAATAGCGATTGACGTAATACAACCTAAATTAAATTGATTAGTAAAATCCAGCCAGTTACTAACCCGTACCGCTTGCGGGGTTGCGTTGGTCTTTTTAGGCAAGAAACGGCCAATAAAAACGGGTATAGCGGTGTTCCCATGACTAACAGAGAGCGATAATGACGCATCTTCTTCAATATAGACGCCCGGATAAGTCGGTGTTGTTGGCATGTTGCCTCCCATTATTGAGCGATATTCTGCGTGAACTGCAAGATAATAAATTCGGCGGGACGGACAGCCGCCATCCCGATTTTGACGATCATTTTGCCTTGTTTGATATCGTCATCGGTCATGGTGATGCCTTTACCAATTTGAACAAAGTAAGCCTGTTCGGCTTTGTTGCCCATTAACCCGCCTTGTTGCCAGAGGGCATAGAGGTAGTTATCGATAGCCCGTTGCACGGCTTTCCAGGTCGGTTGGCTGTTGGGCTCAAACATCGCAAAACTCATGGCGTTTTTAATGTCCCGCTCTGCGCTGTTGAATAGGCGGCGAACCGGGATATAACGCCAGTTATCGCTGTCATCAAGGGTTCTGGCTCCCCAGACCAGCGTACCGCTCCTGGGAAAGGTACGGATCATATTCAGCGCCTTACCTTGGTTATATTTCCCTTGCAGGTCGTCAGTCATCGGGTATTTAGGTTGTAATCCTCCCTGAATAGGGACATTAGCGGGAGCTTGCCAAACACCCCGGCTGTTATCGACACTGGCATAAATACCGGCCATCACGGCGCTGGGCGGAATATCAATACTGGCTTTATTTTTTCCCCATGCAGCGGTCAGCCAGGGATAATAAACCGCACCATATTGAGTTGCTGGATAAGGCTTAAGTACATCGTCTGGTTTTAGGCCCGAGGTTATTTGAGTTATTGGGCCATCAAAAATGGCGAATAATCCTTTGCCTAATTGACAGAGTGTTCCAACGGCGGTTGTAATGTCTTCTCCGGCAGCAACCAGTAGTGTCACATCGTCAAGCTTTGGGACCTGACTTTCTAAATTTGCAGTTTTGATAAGATAGCCATACCCACCGCCGTTAATAAAATAGGCGCGCAGTGCGACATCAAGCTTATTAGCGGGATCGAATGGCCCACCTTTTAGCGTTAAATATTCCAACCAGCTACTAATACGAACATTGGAATTGTCGGGTATTAATGAATTGTCATTTGCGACGGCAAAAACAGGCACCGCCGTTGCACCCGAACGAACAGAGAGGGCCGGAGAGGCGTCCTCTTCAATATAAACGCCGGGATAAGTTGGGGTTATTGGCATATTGCCTCCAAGTTATAGTGCGATATTTTGCATGAACTGAATGATGATGAATTCAGTTGGACCGATGAGCCATGCCCATGTTGATCATTATTTGTTGGTGCATTGGCGATTGAACGTGTCAGGCGATTATCTTTTCAATATAAACACCGGGATGGCTTGTTATTGTGGATGTATTAAGCAGCCTGAATGGTGACGCGATCTGCGGTCAACGTGATTTCCTGAACGGCAATATCATTGCTGGTGGCATCAAAAGAGGGGGAGGTGAATGACGTTGGGAAAGCATTTGCCACATTCCAGGTCATTAAAATTTCGGTGCCGGCTTCATTGGTCAGGCTAATTGCAATATCTTTCTTCTCAACCTGATTAAGTTGAATAGAGTTAATCCAGTCAAAAAGTTTAGTGTCGCCAGGGAATACCCCTTTACGCAGGGTGATATTGATTGATTGACGTTGGCCCGGCATTTTGTAGTAATTACCGGTGCCATCTTTATATTCGATAACTTCATGAGAAATATCTAGCCCGGAAACGTTGTTAAAGGGGATTTGCTCGTCACCAACTGAGACAACAAACCGATAAGTAGGAATGGGATAGTCAACCGCGATTTGTTCTGGAGTTGTAGCCATGGTTTTTTCCTTTATTATTTACATTTGAAATATAAGAAAAACGTCTATTATTTTGTTTTTCCTAGTACTTGACTATTGGGTATAGCTACCGCAACAACCTGGTTTAGATAGGTTGTTATTCGTATTTGGAAAATTATTCAATGATTATTTAGATCACCTTTGATAAAACAAAATGATTATAGAGAATGAATTCTTATGAGGAATATCAATTAATGATAATGGTGATTTTTAATTAATGTAGTAGGTGTTAATAATTTTATGTGTCAACATTTTCCTATGGTTTCTATAAACAAGGAGATAAATTACATCTGTGATATTTAATTTTTAATAATATTGTATGTTCATGGCGTGTTTTATTGTCATGGTGGAATGGTTTTGATGACAAATTAATAATCATAAAAAACTTAATCACGCCAATGATTATTAACGGAATAGGTGAAAATTATTATTGGAGTACAAGGGGATGAGTTTTATGCGAGAGTGCGCCACAGGTGGCGCAAAATTATTTGGTCTGGCTTGATGTTGTATTATTATTGGCTACCCATTGGTTGGGTATTATTAATACGAAAAAATATTATACGAAATACGACATATAAAGACGAGTTAATCTCTTTTATTCCTTTGGACCAGGCATTTTATGCCAGGTGTTTGTGCCTTTCTTTTTATATGAAGTGATATAACCTAGGGGAATAGGGGTAATAAATGTCAGCTCTTCCGTACGCGCGGGCATCATTGCGACGAATTCTGATTGTTGAAGAGTTTGATGGCTCATCAAAAATTCGGGATAATTAATTCCTCTTTTATCTTGTCTGATTTCCTGACCAATAGTTTCTCTACTCATCTCCTGCGGTCTTAGTCCAGGAATTTCCATCTTGTACAGGTAGGCAGCGTGTCCCCCATATCCACCACAATCTGTATTTATTCCTGTGGATACGTAGTTCTGATTTGGACTCCTGACATGTCCTACCATATGCGCTGATGGCCCATCGCTAATAAATGCATCCGTCAATGCGCTCTTAATCTCGGTAACATGCTTTTTTGACCATGGATAAAATCCACCTGCGGCTACAATTTTTTCAGGATCCCGATTATCCCCTCTAAAAATAATGACATCTTTTTGATCTGTCAGTTCTAATTCATGTTTGCCAACGGATAAAGTTGAAGATGTTATGTCATTAAAGCTTGATGTTAATAATGTTTCAGAATCTATAGTGGAAGAGGTTGATTGATTAGCTGCTGATGTTGAACTTTCCGCAGTTGTAATAGCAGGCAGTTTTTTTCCCTGTAATGATTTTGGCTTTGGTTTTGGCTCTGGTTTATTCATATTTACAGAAGAACTGCTTGATGAAGAGGGCATCGCAAATTGGGAAGAGGATTTTTTGGTGTCGGAGAGTCCTCTTTCACTCAACATCTTTATACGTTCACTTATTGTTAGTTTACGCTCAAAATTATCAGTTTGTGATGAGCTTTCTTTTTGCTTTTCATCTTTGTTAGATTCGTTTTCCATATTATCACCTATCTTGTTCTGAGTAAGAATGACATTTGTGAGTAAATAATTATATTAATAGCCTGTATTTAATTCAATAGTCTTACTCTACAGCGCAATGTTGTATATTTTCATTTTTTATTTAACTGCCTGTATTTAATAGGTGAATCACAAAATAGCTATTTTGATTGAAATGTATTTTCAGATATGTCTTATTTTTCAATAAACATCTTGTCACAATAATAATCTGATTAATCAGAAAAATAATAAAATAGATGGATTTAAAAAATAAATTATGATTGGGAATGGGAAAATAGGGTGCAGCATTGCTACGTCCCAGATATTTTCCCTGATTTGGTAGGATGAAGTGCTTGTGGTTAAATGGTGATGTTTTTGTATTTTAAACGGTTTTCATTATCCTTGCATAATTAACTATCTCTATTCTCTGATGAAAGTTTTAATACTTGTTTATTAATGCTATTAATTCTGATTTCTATTTTATTTCTTGCCCTTGCTAATGTATCTAAGGTTAATTTCTCTCCCTTTATTTTAGCAGAAATCCCTGAAAGACTCATTCCATCATCTCCATAGTTTTTACGTATAAATGTGACTGCATCAGAATGGCTTTCATGGAGAACTTCACGGATACTATTGGTGAAATCTAATATATGTCTGGCTTTATCATCGTTCAATCCTGCTAATGCTTTATGGTGTGATATGGCCAGTTCAGCAAGTTTATAGGCAGGAATTTTTGCCGGGGATATTCTACCGACAATTTGTGACGTTATTAAACCACCAGTAGTCACTTTTAGATTGTCTTTATTACCGATCTTTTTCTTTATTGCTTTCAAGATAGGGTTTTTATTGTAATTATTGATATCAAATATCATGTTTCTTGTTTTAGGATAAGGGTGTGCGATTTCCAATTTCTCATTTAATTTTTCAATCGCTGTGTCATTAAGATAATTTAATCCTGTTCCGGCTAATGCGCCAATACCCATGCCTGCCAGAGTGCCAATACCCGGTGCTATAGCACTGCCTATGGCTCCGCCAATAGCGCCGCCGGCTATACTGCCTCCGGTATTTAATAGGGTTTTTAATGCAGTCGTCCCTATATTTTTAGCCATATTACTTCCGGCAGATTCAGGGGAGTCCATTGATTTTAAGGTCCAGTCTAATTGTTTTAAATGACCTTTAACCACAACCATCCATTTGTAATATTCGGAAATGTTCTCTTTCCAAAATGTATATTCATTAATTTGGTCTGAACTAACAGAATTATTTCCCCTCATGTGATTTAAATCTAATCCCATACCTAGCGACGTGCTGCCTATATTACTCTCATCATGTTCAGTCTGTATTGAAGATCTTTTAATATTATTCTCTGAATGTTTGGCATTTTCACTGTGTTTTTTGTTTGGCATATTACCACCTTTTTATTTATCCAGGGTAAGTTCATAAATTAAGATATTATTGGCGTGTGAAATTTTTCCAGCCCCATTATTTTGGGCAGATTATAACAACCGTTTTTTGAGTGAATTAATAACCTTAATGGTATTGCCTTTCTTGCCCGGCGAAACAATAGCATCCTCCGATAATACTTTGACGTTCACCTTGCCTTTATCATCCCGGGCCAGCAGCGCATAGCTGTAACCCGCTCTGATAGCCAGCTTTTCAGGTTTGATTTCGTCATAGTTAAAAATGCTGACATTTTCTGCTGTGTTATCAATGACAACTCCCGGTTTTCCCATATAGGTAATGACACTTTGATCATACTTGGCGAAAATATTCACTAAATCATTATTATGTTCCCCAACTGTAACCGGCTCGCTATCCGGTAAAAGGGCTTGATGGCTCTGATTGGTCGTGACAACACCCTGCCGCCCTGTTTTCCATTCATCATCACCCGGTTTCTGCCCCGTATGATAGGCAAAGAAATCGTTATCCTTCACCGCATACATCATGGTACAACCGCTCAATGCGCCGGACGTGATAATGACCGGGCATTCAGGTTGTATATCCTCCAAAGCAATTTTTATCCCTACGGTTCCCGATGCGCCATTGACCACATTTATACCGATGATATTGGGATCCAAGGTATTTTCTCCCCAATGCACGCCTATTGTTGCCGAACCTGATTCGGAAGAGGTGACCTGATCGCCGTTAAATCCAGCAATAACACCATGAAAAGGATTTTTATGATTGGCGTGGTTATCTTTCAGCGGCATCGCCTGTGCAAGCTTATGGTGACGGTCATAGCGATGAGCTATGACCGGTAGGTTAATTGGCGCATCCTCGCTGCCCACTAATAGCCCCTTATTTTTCAGCGGGGAAATATGCCCTTTGTTAAGCTCTCTATCCGTGAGAAATTGTTTTAATCCTTTAGGTCGCTTGTTTTCATGCTCTTTTTTCACAGGTTGGAGGGTAAGAGGCTCATTTCCATCAGAAAAGTCTGATAATGGTGATATCTTAGCGGTATTTTTAGAACGTCGTCTGGATGTTGTCTGAGAATTAGCACGTTTGAACATGAATAAGCCCTCTTAAGTCAATTATTTAATCAAATACCGTTTTATATTGGCGATTCTTGTGATGTTTTATATCGAGATAATGCTGATAAGAAATTACTTTCTGAATTGAACATCTTCTGTATCACCTAAATCGGCACATAATTTATCTTTTAGAACTTGATTTATTTGTAAACTGTCAAGATTGGGTTTTTGATCCACAGAAGCGGAGATTTTGCTGATGGGGGTCACACTCTCTTCAATATTTTGCAGTTTCATTGGTACGGTAATGGAATACATCAAAGAGAGGCGTGGACGATTACCAAGAGCTTGCCAAAAATTACCCAAGCTGTTTAAGTTTTCCTGTTGTGGAATCACTCGAGTATAGGCACCGGGAATGCCGGTTAATTGACGGTTATTAATTAAGGCACTTAAAACTCGTGTCATCACTTGTGCGGCTTGATTATTGGGCTGACTATCCGGGCTGGAACTGTCGCTTGATGGCTTACTGGCATCCCAGTAAGTAATTAAATAGTGACAATTGATGTTTATCCATCCCGGTAATAATGTGCTGGTCATCGGGTTATAACGTCTTGGTTCGGCAGTACGTAATTGTAAATCTTCATTGATATCATAAAGAAATACACTTACCGTTGGTTCCGATTGAATGGAGTTAATTTCGGGTAGATCAAAACGTATATCAATCTTATTTCCATTGGTATTTAAATATTGGGATAAAATATTATTTAATGCGTTATTAACTTCAACAATCGCATTGTCGGAAGCAACTATCGTTGTCATATTGACTCCAATTTTATGAGTTTATTAGAAAACCAGCCGGCCAGTTTTATTTAATTCGAGAGTAACTGCCCGATCTATATGTTTATTTTCGATTTGTTCACAGTGATCATGTTTTGCGAACATGGATGCTAATAAAGCAATATTTCTGATATTAGCGCCGGTTAAATCAGCCCGTTTAGCCAGATGTTCAAAATCAAGTTCATCGGCCAGTTTAAGCTGGTCAGGCCAAATGGTTTGCCACATTTTTTTACGTAATGCTTCATCGGGATAAGTGAAACGAGTAATAAAGGTGAAACGGCGGTTAAATGCACTGTCCAAATGACTGCGATTATTGGTAGCCAGAATGACTAATCCGGGATAATTTTCCAGCCGTTGTAATAAATAAGAAACTTCAATATTAGCATGTCTGTCTTGGGCGTCTTTGGTTTCACTGCGTTTACCAAATAAAGCGTCGGCTTCATCGAAAAACAGTACGCCGGAATCGGCTTCGGCCAGGTCGAAAATCCGGGAGATATTTTTTTCCGTTTCACCGATGTATTTATTCACCACAGTAGAAAGATCGACTTTAATCAAATCAACACCAAGATATCCGGCAATCACCTCTGCGGCCATGGTTTTGCCGGTCCCGGATTCGCCATAAAATAGCGCACTAATGCCGGTGCCGTAGCCTATTTTTTCCCGAAATCCGGCAGCCAGAATTTGTTCACGGTAATGAATAGCCGCGATAATTTCTTGTAATTGTTGAGTTAATACATCTGAGATGACCAGATCATTAAAGTTGCGTTTGGGGGTTATTCGTTGAGCTAATTTACCGAAATTTTGTTGAGCGCGAAAACTTAATGCCTTATGCAGATCGGTTTCTGTTAATTGGACTTCTGATTTTCGCAGTATTTGATATTGGTATGCTTCTTCAATAATCAGTGGTAATGTTTCCGCTGTAAATGAAAAACGCTGACACAATTGAGTGATGCTCATTTCCTGGATTATATTATTCGGCAAGTTTGCTTCCAACATCGTTTTTTTATCCGCCAGTGTGAGGGCTGGCATATCAATTTGCACTATTGGCAGCTGTTTAAGCCAGACTAACGCCTCTCCCGGCTCTGCCAGACAAATTGTTTTTAATTTTGGCTGATTCAATAAAGTGGATAATTTGCTATGCGATATTTTCTTTTCATCTGTGAGTAAAGAAAAGTTACGGATTAATAAGCAGGCATCGTGTAGCCGGGCTTCCCGTACGGCGTTTGTCAGTAAGTTAGATATTGTGGTTTGGCTCTCTTCGTCAGGCAGGAGAGCTAAATCGAGAGTTAAGGTATTAATATTATGGGACGCCATAATATGACTGACCGCTATTTCTCTGGCGCTGTCCTGTTTTCCTCTAAGTATAACCAGTGGGTGAATATCGTCTGTTTTATTCAGTAATATTTTTTCGAGTGAATGATAAAGGGTTTGTGGATACCAACTCTCTGAGTCTGGAGTACACCAATAAACACAGGTTGTCAGAGGCGGTAAAATAACCTGTTGTCCGGATAGAAAATGCCAGACAGCGCTATGAGTTAAAAATTGTGTCTGTAGCCAAATAGGTTCTTCGTGGTGATTGATTCGTAATAGTTGGTTACTGATTAACGGTGTTTGCGGTAAAAAATTGTTTTGCAGTAATTGCCGATCACTTTGGCGTTGGCTAAATAGTTCAATCGCTAAAGCAAAACTCGGCCACTGTTTTTTACTGTTACCATTGAGAGCAGCAAATAGTGCATGATACCGGCTGTCAAAATGCGGCAATAAACCCAATAGTAAGGCATCCCGTTCAAATTCAGTGAGTTCAAAACGCTCAACTAATAGTGATAATGGATCAAGGGTAGGGTTTTTCTCTGTTTCTGGGGAGCTAATAATATCTTCCGTTTTAGTTAGCCAATGGGGAATGCCCTGTGGTTTTGTCAGACGTTGTTCTAATTCATCTTCGGCGAGTAAAAAACTTTCCGGTAAGGAGTCGTATTTGTCACACTTTTGGTAATAGTAATGCTGTAACCATAGATCGATACGTTCCAAATGGGGATAAATCCAGTGTGATTTTGCCGCTATATCGTGGTTAATTGTCAGTGAGTAATCCATATAAACCTTCTAAATATTTTGCCAGTCGATGCGTAAAGGGTGATCCAACCAGGGAAGTTTGGCGATATTTAATGGCCACGGCCAATCAGCCAACAGCGCATCAAATGGTTGATGCTGGATAGTGATTTTGATTGCTTGCTCGTCTGCCAGTAATTCCCCCGGTCGTTGTAAAAACAGTTGACGGACATCATTACGGCTTAATTTTTTCCAGCCGGGAAGTTGGCTGATAACCGCATCCAGCCATTGATCTGTTATCAATTGTTTTTCCGGCTCGATAGGGATTGATTTAATATCTTTATCGGCTATTAGCCCACACAGCACGTAATTCAGTACTTTTCTTTCTGCTGGTCTCTCTTCGGTGCCCCAAATCAGGTAGTCAAGTAAATTAATGGCATTGAACTGAGCCTGACGATGGATAAATTTCTGTGCTTCAAGCAGGCCAAGTTGATTAAACAGCGCGGGTAGCATCGGCCACAGAATTAATATCCCGGCATTATTTACTTGGCGTGTAAGGGGGTGTTCAGGTAATAAAGTCTGCTCAGCGTGTGGTTTGTTGATGGTTTGAAGTGGGTTATGGTTATTTCCTCTGATAACCGATGGGTTATCTGATATTGATAATGCTTGCCGATCTTTGTCGGTTACTTTTTGATTTATCGAATGTTGATATTTCTGAACGCTTGACGAGTTAGCGCTACTCATGAATGGTTTTATCTCAGATCTATTTTTACCCGTGTGGTTTGGTATAAAGCATTCCAATAGATATTGGTGTTCTTCAACCGACAGGTGCTTTTGGCAAAGCCGTGAAACAGCAGCTGTTTGCCAGAGTTGTTTTAGCCAATTATTTAATGGGATATTGTGGGTCATAGTCTGACGAAATAACGTAATAACAGACGCAGTATTAAGTGTACCGTTACTGAGTTCAGTTGTAATACGCGAGATGATTTTTGCATCGGGTTTAAGTATTTCCTGTGCATTATGCCGCTGTATATATTCCAGTGCATTGAGTATCAATTGCCCGGAGGTGGTAATCGCTTCCTGATGATGTGGTTTATTTACCCTTTCGGATAATCTGTGATTAATAGCGCTCAATAAAGCAGGCTGTTTGATAGCTAAAAGCTGTTGTAGGCTATGTTCAGATAAACAGATTTTTGCTAATAATAACGCTGATTTGTTTTCTATCCGTGTTAATTGATTTATTAATTGCTTAATCTTGATATCACTATTTTTATTATTTGATATTGCCTCCGCTGGATTTAATTGGGGAGCTTTTTGATATAAGGCGTGAATGAAATTCTCCGCATCAATGAAATTATTATCGCCAGATAAAGAAGGATTATGGGTGATTTTATTTAGCATTGGTGCATTTAGGCGAATTTCTTCCTTATTGTTTATCTGATATTGGCTTAGTGCTTTATTTAAAGCAGAATTCAGCCGGATTGGAAACAGTGAATTAAAGTCATGTAAGCTTATTTCGCCAAGATCCAGGGTTAATGTTTCTAAATAGATATCTTGATTAATAGAGCGTTGAGTAAAGAATGTATTAAATAAGTTGTTTATATTAGCTTGATTAAGTAGGGAGCCATGCAATACTTTTTTAGCTACCTGTTGATTATTAGCCTCAATCGTAATGGTAATCCGATTTAACAGATTTGGCTCCGAAGTCATATTGATATGTCCTTTGTGATTAATAGATAATTAAAATTTCAATTGTTTAATAAATGTTAGGTTTTCATGATGAAAGCAAGAATGTAATAAGGGGGGATAATATTAGCATTCGCATCAACCGCATGGGTGTGCTCTTCTCCATTCCCAGTTTCAGATGTGTAAAGGTAATGAGGGCTAACATCATTTCCTGAAAAAAGATTTCTTTTTTCACCTGATGTAGAGCTCATAAAGTCAAGTTTGCCGGGGTTATTATCAATTTGTTTGCTTTCTTTTGTCTCTTTAATATCACCGTATCTTGAGCCTGTGCCGTCATAATAAGCCATTCCCCCTAGATGATTATGTTTTGGCATTTGATTCAAAGAAAGTTTTGTGCCTTTTATTGTGACCGTGAGTTTTTTATTTGTTGTGCTTATTTTGAACTCCTTAGCATTGGCATTACCTGAAGCTTTGTCACTACTTTTTCCATTAATACCAGAAAAATTTCCACCTAAAATAAACCGATCGAGTAAATCTGGTGTACCATTCTTACCATCACATAATGCCCATCCAGTAGGAGCACTACTGCCAGAAAACATCACAATCATTCCTCTGGGAAGTACTTTGTTGGGATCAATACTGACGCCGTTTGAATTAACCGTGATACCGTTACCTGCTTTGACTGAAACACCATTGCTATCAACGTTAATACCATTACTGGCCTTAACATCTAATCCATCACCTATTTTTATCCCCCAACCAAGCCTGACAGATATCCCTGTGGACTCGACATTGATCGTTTTATCTTTAACCTTTACAGAGACTCCGTTAGTATCAACATTGATGCCATTGTTGGGTTTGACTGAAACACCGTTGCTATCAACGGTAATACCGTTAGCAGGTTTAACGGTTACATTATCGTTATTTACAACAATTCCATTACCCGTGCCAACGCATATTCCATTGGTTTTATTAACCAGTCCACTACCAAGGTCTACAGATAAAATATCTTTTTCGAGTATTAATGGAGAAAAGTCTTGGCTGGAAATCTCCCCAATTTTTAAATTGAGTGTACCGTCATCACCCAGTTTCAATCCTTTTCCTGGGCCATTTTGTTGTGGTGCCTGACCACAGGCTTTGCGGCCCATATCAGCAATATTAATCAAGTCGGCATAATCGGTTTGTAATGGAATACTGCCTTCTTTAAAACGCTTTTTTAAATCATCTGCTGATGGGAGATTTGATTTAAGATTAATATTTTCCAGAGTGAGTTCTGCACTGTACAGATTATATTTTTTTACCATTTTTATCACCTTATATTATGTGTGTTATTACACTAAGATATATTTAAATAATAGAGAAGTTTTTAAAATATTATGATGTGGAAATAAATGAGGAGCCTATTTTATATTTTGTTTCCATCATAAATAAAGTGAAAACCAAATTTTGTCCGTGTTTCTCCTTTAAGGTCATTAGAATCAGATAGGTAATTCAATGATAACATCAGGGGTTTTTCGGTATGGAATAATGCGCCAGAAAGATCCTGATTATCGCCTAATACAAATCCGTAATAGAATGACCAGCTATTTCCTGCCGGGAGATCATATAAACTCATTGCTTTCCATGATGAGTTAAGCCCTACTTTTTTTCTTCCTTTAATATGCAATATCTCATCGGTAATAACACCATTTTTGTTTTTCTTAACTTTGACATAGTAATCTGTCCATGCATTAGCTGATTCCAATATTGCATATTCAGGCCCTATTTTATTATCATCGGTTAAGAAAACCAGTTTTCCTTTATTATCTACAGGTTGATATAGAAATTCTGAGACAACAGTGGCTTTATCACTCTCTTTATTAAGGTCAATATCTACCCGTATTACCCTTTTAGTATAAGGCACATACAGGAGCTGATTGGATTTTATGACGTCTTCGTTCCATTTATCGTCAGATTCACCAACCACCTCAATACGCTGCTGTTCGGTGGCGATTCGCATACTGCCAATACCCGTTGCGGCAGAAGGTAGTCTTCCCAGAGTTAAGGTTTCTAATATATGGTATGCTTCATCTCCTAAAGGCGCGTCATTGTTTTGCCAGCGTTTATAGGTGCTGGCAAAATCTTCAAAATGTTCCTCTGAAAGCCAGTGAATAATCATCGAAATATGCGCGGGGAATTCAGCTAAAATCTCAGTTTTCACCCAAGATTCCAGTTTATAAGGATCAACACGCTCATTTTCAATGAGTTGACGGTTAATTACGACACTCACTACAAATGAAAAGCGATCAGCCGCAGCATATTCTTTGCTGGAGAAATACCAGCGATAACGCCAGGCTTCTGCTGCTAATGGAAAGTTATTTTGTGAATCTTTGTTGCGTTTAATTAATATCTTACCCTTAATGCGATCAAATTTAATGACACGCGCTTTGAGTTCATATTCGGATCGAGGTTCAGTACGTACTGCACGGGCTGATATTTTTTGGGATGGTCCCGCGGGTGTAATGACATATTTTAGGGTGATTTCGTCATCCACTTTGATCATTGCAGGGAAGGGGCTTTGGGTGCTGGAGGTAATCCAACGTTCATCTTCGGTAACATTTTTATACGTCTCATCGGCATAAACCAGTTGATAATCCATATCTTCCAGCCACACCGGGCTATTTTGCCAACGCAACTTACCATCATCAAATGCCTGTTGCACCCGGTGTAGATTGTGCTCCAGATCCGTGCTGTTACCAATTCCAAGCGAGAATGTATCTCCTGTCACTTCGGTGATCATTTGGCCCCGTAACGGAAATTCTCTGTCATCTTCAAGGATAATCAGGTTAATTACCTGACCTTGCAGTAACCGGCCGGCTGAATTTTTCTGTGTGATCCTTAATTGATCATCTTCAATTTCCAGAGCATCAGGCTTTTGCTTTATATCGAATGTTGTGTCGGGTTTTACCGGTAATAACTGGCGATGCTCAATTAAGTAGAAAGGCAGTTCAGCCAGATCGGGGGTTTCGCTGAAACATTCCCCACCTAAACCCAACCGGGCTGCAATCCGTTTTTGCAGTGCTGATACTTTATCAATACGAATATTATTACGTTGATAGGTGAGTTCCGGTTGTTGAGCCAGATAACCGCGTTGGGTGTCCAGAAAATCTCGTGTGTCTAGTGTCAATGGTCTGGCTGCACGCTGAGTGCCAAAATAACCCAACAGATAATCCAGAATTGTCAGCTCTTTTGCATAGTTTGCATAGTCTTGTTGCTGAATATCATCAATATAGATTTGTGAATCATGACTTAGCCTGGTCATTAAATCAGGCATGATATTTTGATGAACGTTCTGGCTGACCATATTATCTTTAAAAGGCCATTGCACACCGTATACGGCTTCTCCCCGTTGTTTGAACGCCAAGAGTTTCGGCAACAGAGCGAGTTCAGCGCAGCCGTTAGCCAGCATTTGTTCAAAAGGCAGCATAAATTGGTGCAACTGTATTTGTTGTGGGGTACTGGCGTAGGCTTGTAATCCATAGCAGGCGGGTAATTTATTGCTCACCGGGTAGTAATCCAGGACTTTACGATGTTTCCCCCAGCCCAGTAATTCAGGCTGGGTATCAATCAGAGGCTTTGCAATTATTTTTTCTTCCACTTGTTGCTTAGATACGACAACTTTAACCCCACCTTTGGCGGTAATAGTGAGTGGGCTGGTTGGTGAGGTAATTAATGTTAATGGATCTTTTTTCCAGAGTCTGGGGTAATACCCCTGAGCAATTTTCCAGGACCAGTTATCTTTCTGACATGGAGAAATATTGCCATCGTGCTCACCTAATGTAAATCGGGTAATACTTTGTATCCCTGTGATTGCCAGTAACTGATTAACCAGGTGGCTGAGATTTAATAGAGTCGAGCCGGTGTAATCTTTGGCTTGAGGTAATTCCGGTATCCAACCGTGATGTAAATAAGGGCCGGAAAATATCTCTTCATTACTGTAACCCTGTTCTTTCATGACTTGGGTGGTATAGCGTAATGGTTTTGCCAGTACCATTTGTTCCGCTGTCATATAGACTTTGGCGAAGATATCGGCAATATCTTTAACATCATCGTCCAGCTCAATATCAATCTGTAATAAGAAATCCGTTGGTTTTAGCCAGATAATGTTACTGACGGATTCCCCCAGATTTCGATTATCCTTTAGGAAAGCTTTCAGCCGCTCTTGAGCCGGTGTTTTATTATCTTCCGTTTCTCGGTTGGGGAGTAAATAAAGCCAGTAGTTTCCTCTGAGTGCTAATGGGCTATCTGATCCGGAATTTTTAAAGCTGTATTCACGTTTTTCTTTGTTGTACCAATATTCATAGCGTTGATTGTCAGGTTCACGAATGAGCTGTACATCGTTAAAGAAAAAATAACCTTCACTTGTTTCATTGACTGTGTCGCTGCTATGTAAGTCCAGTAAAGCCCGGCGATAATCTTCCGCAGTGATTGGGCCACACGTCAGTATTTGTTGCGGGCCGAACTCTTTAGGAAAAATACCGTCGCCGGATGTCTGGTCTTCTTTTTTAGGCGTAAGCAGATCTTTGAGCGGTAATGAGTGACGGTAAGCCAGATCGGAGGCACCATAACAACACGCTTCTAATAAGGTGATGCCGGGATCATTTTCACTGGTATTGCTCCAGCCTTGGCCGGATTGCTGTTCAATCACCGTTTTGGCCTGAGTGAGTAAGGCATCAAAGGTAATGTCGTCTTTGACGATGGGAAACAGGGCGTCCTGATTATTCATTGTTAACTCCTTGGCTTGAATCTGACCAGACTAAAATCAGCACTTGATCATCGGCGGCCCCGATACTGTTACCTACGGCAGGGGTGGATAGGTCATCTTTAGTGGCGCTGATATGGCTCTCCGACGGGATAACTTTTTCCAACGTTAAATCCGTGACCCGTTCAACCAGAGGGGATTGTTGGATGGTGGCGAATAATTGGTAATAATCAATGTGGTTACCTGTCGTCACGCCGATAGCGGCATTTTCTCCCCACGGCATATATTTTCGGCTGAGTTCCTGCTGTAGCTGATGATGACCATAGGCGGGGTTAATACCTGAAATAAATTTCACTTGATAATTGACATTGACGCTAATGTATTTTGGGTTCTTGATCTTAATCGTTGTCCAAGGGCTGCTTAATTGGCTGATCCACTTGACCATCTCTGTCAGTCGGGCCGGATTTAACGTTGGGCGCAGCGCATCATCGTTATCTTTGTAGCGGCTGTCGGGGATCACAATCAGTTGTTGTTCTTTCGGCGCTGGGATTTTAGTTAACTCACTGGCAGAAGGGTATTTGACATCAAATAAACTGACAAACTGCTCTTTTAGTAAGGTGACAATGTTTCCCCAGCTCAATACCCGGTTACGGTGAGATAACCGGGCTGGGATCCGCGTCAGGAAGGTTTGTTCAGTTTCTTGTGGGTGACCATCCCAGGAGACCCAGGGTTGAGTCACACCACTGATGGCAACGGATGTATTGACCGGCTGTTTAATGCTTTCTGCGGCTAATCCGTTGATAAAGTGCTCCTGCTCAATGGTTTCTACGTTGATTAACTTGGCGGTGGTGGCGTTATACAGGATGCCTTTAATTCGTGGGTAATCTTGGGCTTCAATCTTATTGGTTATCTCGGCTTTCAGCCAATACCGTCCCGTTGGCATCAGGGCTGCCTGATTTGAAGCATCCTGTGGCAATAGTGTGCGCCAGATCCCCCGGTCAAACAGGTTACGGGTTTGGTCGTGGACTAGTTGATTGATTGGCTGCCAGATATTTTTCTGATTTAGATAAGACCAGGATAAATTAAGTGCTTTAACACCTTCTGACTGCCAATATAAAGATAAAGTTTGTCCCGGTAATACATTGGTAAAGCCTAAGTAGAATGTGTCATGGGTTAATGACGATATATTTGCTTCGCCCCAATTCAGGTGGTCAGATTGGACCTCAAGATCATGAGATGTTTCGCTAAAAAGTTGAATACCGTTTTTGGGGAATTCAATGTTGTCTGAGTCACTTAATAGTATTGCTGATTTCCAGACATTGCCCACTTTTCGATACCAACGCAGATCGGTTAACTTTCCCTGATTCGCCAGTAAATCCGTATCAGATGCATATTGTAACGGATTACCGGCATTGTCTTGCCCCGCATCAAACCGCGTTCCTTGGGCTACCAGAAATTCTGGGTTATCCGTATTCAGCGTAATACCGATAGCCACTTTATCCGCTTGCGCGCTTTTAGGTTTCAGCCCCAATAATTCCCGGTAATAAAGATCACGATGCCGTGCCGGGAAGGTATTTAATAATCGGTTGGTTGTTTCTAATAGCGTTAAAAAAGCCAATACAAAAGCTTGATGTGCCGGTAAAGATCCATCCGTTTGATTAATGTTTTGGTAAATATCCGCTAATTGCTGAGGATGATTTTCCTGAATAAAATAGAAACTGTCCCAGAACTGATTTTTGGCTTGATCGAAAGGGATGTTTTCAGCGTAGGTTTTAAGCCAGTTTAAAATATCCAGCGTACTTCTTTCATCAAGTTTAAACGCAGTATCCGGCACAATAGCAGAGAGTTTATTATCTAACCCGGCCTGTCCCATATTTATACCACCTGTTATTCGAATATTCCTGATAGATTTTCAGGAGAGCGTTGTTATTTAAAAATAAGATTGAAGGGGACTATTTACCCGGCACTGACAATATATTGACTGGCAATAAAACGGCCTTTGCCCATACTTGGCGTTGTGACATCCGGGCCACTTGATGGATTATTTGCCGGTTGTGACGGAGTAAAACGGGCGATAAATTGCTGGCCGACAACAATCACCGTGGCAGGGCTGCGGCAAAAGTTTGCTTGCTGGCTGGCATCCAACTGAGCAATGGTGACCATCCCCATGCCGGGTACCGGGTGGCTGGGGGTAATATATTGCGCCTGGAGTTGGACCTTTTTTTCATCGCCGACAATGGCGATCTTTTTGCCCTGAATTTGGGCGTGTCCGCTGCCCCGGATGGTTGCTGGTCCCAGAATAGTGACCTGCCGGTTACCGAATAACGGTTCGAACAGCAAATTGTCGCCATCCACCACCAGTTGTTTGCTCATAGGTTCACCCGTAACTGGCCCTCGCTAACTTCAAGGACACCTTCAAGTTGCTGGCTGATTTCGCTGCCTCTCAGGGCGTAACTGACCTGAATATGCAAGGTATTAGGTAAATCTATTCTCTGGTTCACTTGGATCTCGGTAATATTTGCGCGCGGTTCATAGCGCAGTACCCGCTCTTCAATCCGGGTTTGAATCTCTGCCATCAATTCGTCACTGATATTGGCAAACAGATAATCATTCAGGCCACAGCCGTAATTTTCCCGCATAATCCGTTCGCCGGGTTCGGTGAGAAAAAGGATTTTCATATTCTGGCGAACATTCTCTGCGCCTTCCGCGATGGTGACGCCGGTGGGTATTTCAGGATAAGCATTATCTTTTATCGAAAACTGTGGCGGAAATGCCCAGCCCCGGCCATAAATATCGGCTAATATTTTGTCTGTCATCGTATTGCCTTATTATTGTGTTAAGTTAATTTTCGTACCTTTAATATCGACACCGGATTTTCCCGTGGCTGATAGAGATTTTTCGGCCTGTAGGTTAATTTCCTGGGCATTAATAATGAGATTCTGAGTGGAATTAAGCGTGATATCTTTATCCTGTTGCAGCGATAACGTGTTTTTTCCGCTATTGAGTGTGAGAGTTTTATCTTTATGGTCGAAGATTAATTCCTGTTGATTATCTCCTTGTTTGATGACCAGGGTTTTCGTTTGATTTGTTTCACTGGGTTCTATCGGTGCTTTATTTTTCGGGTTGTGCATGGCGCCTAATATCACCGGGAATCGGGGGTCGCATTCAAAGAAACCGATAATCACCTCATCCCCCGGTTCAGGATAAAAGCAGAATCCGCTTTCGTGGCTGGCATAAGGTTTACCTAAGCGGGCAAAAAGCACACCGTTGGTTAAGCTTAAGGCGGGGATCCTGACCGGAATACGTCCCAGCGACTGGTTATCTTTTTGGTATTTTTCCACGATACCCACATGCAGCTCTTTAACCGGCGGTACAACTTGCTCGGTTTCTGGCAGCAGGCCCAGCGTTAGCCGGGTGCGCCAGCCTTGCCGCTGATTAATTGTCTGACTCACGCCGGTGATAATTCCCTGACCATCCATTCCTTGACCAAAGCCGCTTAACGCCAGGAGATGGCCCGGTTGATAACGATCATGGCCTTCGACTTCAAAATTGCCGGAGACATTATGATTTCGCCGGTTATTCAGGATGCCCTGAGCAAGATGTTTGGCTTGTCCGTTATCCAGCGGATAGCTGAGAACCCATTGCCACTCCTGACTGGTCAGTGGTGGCAGATTATCTGCGGCGAGTTGACCGCGGCCAAGGCCACTGCTTTTTGCCTGATTTGCCTGCGATAATTTTTGTTGGGTGATATCCCAGGATTGCACACTCACTGTTTTCGGGCTGCGCTGGTTATCCCATTGCAGATTCGCCTCAAATAGCACCACATCTTGAGTGTTGGCTCGCGGGTGGATCGTATGCACGGTTGACTGATTCAGCGATTCAGGGGTAATCAGCGTCACGGTGTCATTGCCGGGCAGCAGCCAGATATTGGTGGCGGCCAGTCGGCTTTTTAAGAAGGCCCAGTCATGACAGCGGAACTGCACCATTTGTTCATGCACCGTTTTCAACTGAGGCGCTTGTTTTATCGTTAGCGGAACTCCTGCTTGGCTGAATAGCTTTCTGATAATCGTTTCATCACTCTGTTGGCTGAAAAGTTGTGAGTGGAAGTTGTGCGTTAATTTTTGCAACGGATGTTTGGCTGTCAGGGTGATGATGCTGTCCTGACCTTTAAGCCCAAGCGCTTGCCGAACGATGATCCCCTTAAACAACACGGTTTTTTGCATCTGCACGATAAGTTCATGATTTGGGCGGCAACTTGCCAGTTCAGCCTGAGCTTTAGCGTCAAAAATATGGCTGGCATCACCGGCGATACCCAGTGTGATGTTAACCGAGGGAATGCCATTGATATGATGGTTTACTGTCAGGCTGATAACAGTAAGTTGATTGAGTGCTTTGCCGCCTATCTTGATGGTTATCGCCGGTATTTTCATACATCCCCCTTGGCTTGCAGCGTTTGTCCGGGAGTGAAATCGTCAAGATTATCCAGTCCGTTTTGCCAGGCCAGAGAGAGATAATCAATACCGCCGGCCAGAGAAGCGCCGGCGCCTAAGGCGATCAACGGCAGAGAGAGCATATCGGTGACGCTGACCGCGGTGACCGGCGGCGATTTTAATTGCTGCTCGGTGGCCTGAATAACGAAACTTTCGTCCGCCACCAGAGATAAAGTGGCGCTGGCCCGCAGTGGTGTGGCGTCCCGGTCAAACAGGGTGTAATCAATGCTGAGGCCGCTGGCCCGGCCAGCGAAATAGCCTTTGTTTTCCCAGCGCATTTTGCCCCATTTGATTTTCAGAAAGTGGGGCACTTTGGTACTGGCATCCACGGCACACAGGGCTTTCAACGTCGCCAGTTGTTTTTCTACCGGCGTGTTGTTGCCGGGCATCGTGGCATCAAACAGCAGGATTAACGACAGGCCCGCAGGTTGGGATAACACATAACGGCTGCTCTGGCTGGCACTGTTAACGCTTTCATCCTGATGATAGCGGGTTTGATAATCAAGCTGGATGGCATCGGGGTTGTACATCGCCTGTAAACTGCCCACGGCGGTTTTCCCTTCCCGGTCTTTGAAGGCGGTGAGGGTAAGTCTGGACAGATTACGTTCAATTAAGCTCATAATGGCCTCCTGTTTCACGCAATGCGTCCAGTACTTCCCGTTTCACCCTCTCAATCAGACGGGCGTTATCCAACGTTTCCTGCGCTAATGTCCGTGGAGCGACAGGGTCATTCGTTGAGTCGATGACTTTGGCCTGAATAATCAGTTCCTTAATTTCGACAGTCATACTTTCACTCCTAACCAGCGCATATCCTGATAACGTAATTCCAGAGAGTTCACTAAAACGGTGTTGCTATTGGCATCAAAGTCGCCGGTGGACCAGCGAACCGGCAGGGCATTACTTAACGTCCAGCTTGCCACGGGGATTGAATTTTCATTCAGCAGCATAATGACGACATCGGCATAAACCGCTTTTTCACCGCGCAGGACGCGATCAAACACCAACGTGAGTGGCGTCACTGTCATCACACCGCGCTCCAGCACCAGACTGCCGTGCTGGATCTTCTCAGCCAGCCAGGTATTTCTGGCGTTTTCACCGCCCTGGCTGTGTTGGCTGGTTTGCAGCTCACGGCTGAGGCCCGATATACGCTGGAAGGCGATATCCAGTGGGCTGGGGATATTATTAAAAAGAAAACTGGCGATAAAACGGTGTGACACCGACGGGGTGTATAAATTGTTCATATTTTGCCCCTGCTTGATTTAATGGGTGATTCCGGAACGGGTATCAAATGTCAGGCTCAACTCGATAAATTCCGCTGGAATTAATACTGATAGCCTGATTTTCATGATCATTTTCCCGGCTCGCAGATCGGTTTCGCTCATTGATTCATCAAGGCCCAGTAACACTTCAAATGCTTGATCTTCCTGTGTGCCTCGCAGTCCGCCTTTTAACCATAACTGACGCAGCCAGTTATAAGCCTGACCTTTGAATTTCATCCAGGTGATGGCGTTATTGGGTTCAAAAACAAAAGCGCGGCCCAGTTGGGTCATATGCGCTTCGATATAGGAAACCAGACGGCGGGTTTGAATATAGCGCCAGGGGGAGCCGGGTGTGTTGTCCAGGGTGCGGCATCCCCAGATTTTAATCCCTTTGCCGGGGAAGCTGCGAACCAGATTCAACGAAGTGCCATTGGGATTAAAGAGGCCATCGGCTTCAATATAAGCGCGTATCGGGCTTATCACTTTGGCTAACGCGACATTAGCGGGTGCATGCCAGATAGCCATTTGGGTATCGTTACGCTGGATAACGGCAGCAACCGCTGCGGTAGGTGAAAGCACGACAGTATTTTGCGCGTTATCCTGATAGGCACTGTTTAGCCTTGGCCAGTATACGGTGCCCCATTGTCGATCACGTGAAGAAAACTGCGCTAAACATTTCTTGGCCAATTCAGGATTATCCGGGGCATCCAGCAATCCCATCATGCCGCGCCGGCTTTTGCAAAGATCGAGTACCGATTGCCAGGATCCCAGCCAGAATTGAATTTTGTCGTGTTGAACGATGTCTGAATCGGGATCATCCATCTGATTAAGGTAGACAAGATCAGGGACGACAATCAGCGTGATTGCACTCTCTGCGGTAATCGCTTGTTTAACCCAATCCTGTTGCAGTGTGGTGGTCAACGATTGAAAATCGTTTAGTGGTTTATCTGTTCCCAGTGGCAATACATAGGCTTGCTGACCCCCATTTTCAAAGAAGTGACGCACTGAATAGTACATCAATCCTGATCCCTCAAATGACAAGGTAAAATCGGCCAGGCTGGTGAGCTTGACGGCAGTTTTATCGCTGACACGGCTATTTTTGGCCGGTTGGGTATGACCAATAAAAACCGGTACACCGATAAATGCATTATCTTGTTTCTGGGATATCAGGCTCTCCGTTATTGTGACGCCAGGCGGTTTTATGTCCATTATCGTCTCCTCAATGACTGAATAGACGCGGTGTTTAACCGCGTCTCAGTACGGTTACTGTGCTACATTTTGTGAAAATTGCAGGATAATAAATTCTGCCGGACGTACCGCCGCCATCCCCACTTTGACGATCATTTTCCCTTGTTTAATGTCAGTATCGGACATGGTGATACCCTGACCAATCTGAACAAAATAGGCTTCCTGCGGGTTATTACCGGCCAGCGCGCCTTGTTGCCAGAGTTGATAGAGATAGTTGTCAATGGCTGACCGAACCCGTTCCCAAGTGGGCTGGCTATTGGGTTCAAAGACAGAAAATCGCATTGCCTGCTTGATATCCCGTTCTGCGCTATTAAATAAACGCCGAACCGGAATGTAGCGCCAGTTGTCATCATCTTGCAGAGTACGCGTACCCCAGACGACAAAACCTTTGTTGCTGAAATAGCGAATAGCATTGATACCTTTTTGATTCATGGTACCTTGCTCATCTTCCGTGAGTCGATCCGCTACATCACTAATACCGCTGAGAACAACATTCGCCGGTGCTTTCCAGACGCCACGGCTGGCATCAGTGGCGCAATACACGCCCGCCATGACTACGCTGACAGGAATAATGTTGCTTATGTTCTGTATTGCATCAACAGCCTGTTGATAGACACCCGGATTCTTCTCTTTGAGTTGTGTCAGATTAGTGATTTTGTCTGGTTGTGTTGTTGCATCTTCATAGCCTGAAACTGCGACAAGACTATCTTCCGTTTGAAGAAGCTGTGAAACTTTCACTGCGGGATAATACGTTGCGGTTTGTGATTGCACGTTAACGCTGATTGCGGTTGTTTTATCCTGATTGTCGGCGATAAGAAAATATCCGGCATCCAATAAAGGGGTCAGGTTGCTATATATCGTACTTTGGTAAGAAGGATCCTGTTCAGGGCAAACGATCAATGTAATGTCCAAAGCCTGCTTAATTAACTCAGGGATTAAAGCCAGAGTTTTAGTCTCTTTTTCCAAATCGGCAATTGGCAGGATATAACAAGGACCGCCGCCATTTTGGAAATAAAGTTTTAAAGCATCACTGCTTGTTGTGTAGGTACCGACAGTCACCTCGTAGGTGTAACCGGGTTCTTTATCTTCCGCATGGGGAGCGGCTTTTACCGCAGCAGCAACTTCTGTTTCTGTATCGTTCTTGACTTCTGCATTGCCTTCGGCTGTTTCAGGTTCTACCGGTTTTTCAGGTTCTACAGTAGATTTGGTTGATTTAATGACTATTGACGTAACACAACCCACATGAAACTGATGAGTGAAATCCAGCCAGCTACTAACGCGAGTTACTTGTGGCGTGGTACTGGTTTTTTGGGGTGAGAAACGGCCAATAAAAACGGGGATTGCCGTATTTCCATGACTGACAGAAAGCGCCAGTGAGGCATCTTCTTCGATATAGACGCCAGGATAAGTTGGTGTTGTTGGCATATTGCCTCCGATTATTGAGCGATGTTCTGTGTGAACTGCAAGATAATAAACTCGGCTGGGCGAACAGCGGCCAGGCCCACTTTGACGATCATTTTGCCCTGCTTGATATCATCATCGGTCATGGTGACGCCTTTACCGATTTGAACAAAGTAAGCTTGTTCGGCTTTATTGCCCATTAACCCGCCTTGTTGCCAGAGGGCATAGAGATAGTTATCGATAGCCCGGTGGACGGCTTGCCAGGTGGGTTGGCTGTTGGGCTCAAACACCGCGAAGTTCATGGCGTTTTTAATATCCCGCTCTGCGCTGTTAAACAGACGGCGAACCGGGATATAACGCCAGTTATCTGTGTCCTCAAGGGTTCTGGCTCCCCAAACCAACGTGCCGCTTTTAGGAAAGGTACGGATCATATTCAGCGCCTTACCTTGGTTATATTGTGCTTGCAGATCATCGGTTACCGGGTATTTAGGTTGCAATCCTCCTTGAATCGCCACATTGGCCGGTGCTTGCCAGACTCCCCGGCTGTTATCGACACTGGCATAAATACCGGCCATCACTGCGCTGGGTGGAATATCAACGGAGGCTTTCTTCTCTCCCCATTCAGCGGTCAGGTAAGGGTAATAAACTGCGCCATAAGCAGTGGCAGTATAAGATTTGAGGACATCATCTGGTTTTTTGTCCGAAGTTATTTGATCTTTTGGACCATCAAAAATGGCGAATAAGCCTTTGCCCGGTTTACAGAGTTGCCCCGCAACCTCATTGATCTCCTCTCCGGCAGCCACCAGCAATGTGACATCGTCGAGTTTTGGAACTTGTTTTGCTAAATTTTCGGTTCTGATGAGATAGCAATATCCGCCGCCGTTAATAAAATAGGCGCGCAGTGCAATATCAAGTGTATTGGTAGGATCAAATTGCCTATTTGTGAGTGCCAGATAGTCTAACCAGCTATTAATACGGGCGGGTGCATCATCTGATACAAATGAATTTTTATCGTCGCTGACGGCAACGGCAAAAACAGGCACGGCTGTTGCACCGGAACGGACAGAGAGTGCGGGTGAGGCATCTTCTTCAATATAGACGCCGGGATAAGTTGGTGTTGTTGGCATATTGCCTCCAATTATTGTGCAATATTTTGAGTAAACAGCTTTATAAAGCGAACCTTAAAAACTTAAGACGCTTGAATAGTAACTCGATCGGCTGTCAGGCTAATTTCCTGAACAGCAACTTCATTGCTGGTGGCATCAAAAGCAGGAGAGGTTAAAGAGGTTGGGAAAGCATTTGCCACGTTCCAGGTCATTAAAATTTCAGTACCGGCTTCGTTAGTCAGGCTGATTGAAATATCTTTTTTCTCAACCTGATTAAGCTGGATGGAATTAAGCCAGTCGAACAGTTTTGTATCACCGGAGAAGACACCTTTACGCAGGGTAATATTGATCGCCTGACGTTGACCCGGCATCTTATAGTAATTACCGGTGCCGTCCTTATATTCGATGACATCATAATTAATATCGAGTCCGGAAACGTTGTTAAAAGGGATTTTTTCATCACCGATTGAGACAACAAACCGGTAAACAGGAATCGGATAATCAACAGCGATTTGTTCTGGAGTTGTAGCCATAATTTTTTCCTTGATTAGTTATTTACGTTGAAAAGATAAACAGAGTGTTATTGCTTTGTTTTTTCTGGCATTGAGCTATGGGTATAGCTACCGCAGCAACCTGACGTAGAGGTTATTATTTGTGCTGAAAAAGTTTACTTGGCGATTATTTAAATCGTTCTTAATAAAGCGTCATGATTATAATTAATGAATCTTTAAGGGGAATATTAATTATTAATGGGTGATAATTATTAATTGGTATGGCAGGGGTTACCCATTTTAGGTATTAACGCAGTTTTATTTGGTTTTAGTGATAGGAAAATTATGAATGGATAATTATTTTATATTTTATCGATCAATTGATGATAAAAAATCGATAGGTAAGTATGATTATACAAATCGCTATAGGAGAAGTAAGCTTGATGATATAAGAGGGAAAGTATCTCTTCCGGTTAGTAAAAGAAAAGATAGTTTTATTGCGGTGCTAGTAAAATAGATTTTTTACGGTGGTAACAAATAGATAAAATGAAATCATGTTTGAAGTTGGATTGTTTCTTTAGGGCGACAGATAATACATCTATTATATACCCGTTATCTTTCAAGTTGCCTCTTTGTTGGCTGCGCTTGCTCACCCCGGTCACATAGTTTGCTATGCTCCTGGGGATTCACTCCCTTGCCGTTGCGATGCATCTTGAAATCCATAGGGTATAAATAAGAACAAAAATGCCGATTTTGAAATCGGCATTTTATTGTAAAAGAGAAGATTAATTTAATGCTTTAACGCTTCAATTTTATCCCGGCTCAGTCCGGTACTGGTGACAATAATGTCCAAACTCACGCCATGCCGTAATAGGGCTCGAGCCGTTTCCACTTTACCTTTCTCTCGGCCTAGTTCAATACCTCGCTCAAGCCCTTTTTGTTCAAGCTGTTCTGCAATAGTCATCAACATCGTTTCATGCTCCGGAGATTGTTCAATCAGTTGATGGACAAATTGGGAGAGATCCAGCGTATGTCCATTCAGTAAAATATAGCGTAACACCACATTGCGCTGCTCGGTTGTATTATACCCTGCATTCAGGAGTTTCACTAATTGGGGGACCCATTCCAGCATATCCCGGCAACGAATATGTTTTTGCACCAGTTCCATCAGGGCAACCCCTTTATGCGTCAGGATCTCTTCATCGCTGAGCACACTGACGTCCACCAACGGAAACGCCTGACGGTATAAGCGGGCAGCCTGTTCAGGGAGCGTAAAACAATCCAGCCACCGGTTTGTGTAAGGATATGGCTGAACTTCCCCATGATAAAACAGCAGAGGCACCACCAAAGGGAGTTCAGTATGGCCTTTTTTCAGGTGGGCCGCCATAGCTGACATGGCATAATACATCAGCCGCCAGGCCATCAACGGGTCAGGGGTGGACTGATGTTCAATCAAGCAATAAATATAACCTTGTCCCCGGGCCGTTTCAACCGAGTAGAGCACATCACTGTGCAGTTGACGTAAATGCCGATCCACAAAACTGCCGGGCTCCAGTTTCAATGTGGCTAAATCACACAACAACTGGATCTCTTCGGGCAGATAAAGGGATAAAAATTCCCTGGCCGTTTCGGGTTGCGTTAAAAAATGCTTGAATAGCGCGTCATGGTGAGGCCGTTTTTCTTTCTTTGCCACAATCTGTTTCTCTGTCTTATCAGGTAGTTATTACTACTCATTGCCAAGGTATAGTATTTCTACCAAGTTACAAAAAACATTGTCTCAGATTTCCTCAGGCAAATCTTTACTGAATGCATTATATAGAAGAGCCTAAAGAATAAAATATCAGAAAAGGAAAAACGAGAAAAAACATTATATTTACAATAATTACTTTATGAAAGCCATTCATTTAAATCAGTTTTTAACTTGCATTTGCATAATAATAATCCCTCCTCGTCAAAATATCGATTACTTATATTTTTGTTAATCTTGGATGTTCAGAACGCAAAAATTGGACTGAGTTCCATTCAGATGATCTATTATTTTTAAATGTTATTTAGGCAGCAACAAAACTTCTGCTCCACTTAGTTTATAAAATTTTTTATTAGGTGGAAATGACAGATCTTCTGAATAAGATTTTATTTTAATTTCACCAGCATCTTTTGTGATGAGAGCATAAGCTAGCCCTAATCTTGGGTTATTAGTGCTTCCGTGTACTTAAAACTCCGTGTAAATTATCTGTAACGTGAGTAATATCATCCATTGAAAAACGATTAGCAGTCTCCATGGCACTTACAACCTTGTCATTTCTTATATAATCAAAATTAAGGCCAATATTATGGATCTTATTTCCTGATAATAACCTTTTTCTATCAAAGGTGCTATATTACCGTGTCTTAACTCACCAAGATCGGTATTTTTAAGTACTAACGGTTTACCTGCTGTATTCCCTTCAAAATTCCATAATAATGGCAATTCTGTATTTTCTTTCCATTTTTCGTAGTTTTTAATAAAGTCGAAATACAGAGGATCATTATTGTCGATATAGCTGATAAGAGTTGTCATATATGAGGTGTTATCGGGATTTTCTAGCACTCTCTTATTTGAAAATTCTAATTTATTGCTAAGTTCTTCCTTTGTTAATCCTTCTTTTAACATAATTTCATTATTTTCTCTTCCTCTAAGCTTAGGCTCTGATAATTTTACAATATCAGATATATCCAGTGAGGAATCTTTTACTCTAGCGTAAGCAATATCTGGCGCATATTGATTAATTGCATGATAACTTTCATGTATTAATGCAGTAGACATAAAATTTTTAAATTTATCCTCAAAATAACCCAGCCGTCTATTTCCATCAACGAGAGCATTTGCATAAACTGTCAATATGGGTTCTCTTTTTTGGAAATATGAAGATGCGGCAGAATTATCTGTAGTTTGAAGAATCGTAATAGGTTTATCACTATCATAGCCCCCTGAATATAAAGTATTATCATTTGTGCTTAATTTTTTTAAAAAGGAGATTTGATCTTCTAATTTTTCCATTATTTTATTTTTAACTCCATCAGAATGATCACCAAGGAATATATCAAACACACGGTTCACTTTTTTTATCGTTTCTGGCTCCTTCTTCCCAATTGTCTCTATACTATTTTCTAATGTTCTTATTGCCTTACTTTTTGCATCCGACATTAAATTTCTAATACTTTTAGCTTGGGATTTCTCGATATTCTGTATATGTTTTGGTGCCGATTTGCTCCGCAGAGCACCACCTCTTAAACCAACATCTGAATGTTTAATCCAGAGCCCGTTATTATCTCGTTTAACGGGAATTGCATAATTAAATCTACCAGGATTGGCCGGGTTCATTATCCTCCATGTTCGGTTATCATTATCCCAACGTACCTGCCAGAAATCTCCGTATTGTTTAATATAATAGTTTGTCTGCATATTGACACCGGCATTATCAGTACGTAACTTATAAATGTTTTCAAACCGACCATCACTGGTTCCTTCCGTCATTAGTTCAAATCCCTGATCGGGAACTTTCCATTTATCGGGCAACTTACTATATCTAATGACGTCTGATTCCAACAAATCAATAGCATCATTTTGTACCTGAACTCCTTTTTTTAAAAGACTTGATTTTCTGAATCCCTTATAAGCACCCTTTATTTTCTGTATCTGGCTCTGTTATTAGATCCACTTTCTGATTGATGAGAATAAAAAGCCTAAGGGAACCAATAGGTTATCAATAGGCGCGGATTTGTCGTTGATTGGACGTGAGACTGGTGGTGCATGTAAGGCAAAGATTACGAGGAATAGTCAAAGCCGATGAACTTAAGGCTGGTGATACAATATATACACGTGATGGTCAAACTACTCTTAGCTCAGTTAAATTGAGAAACACAGATCCGTTAGACGTATATAATTTCGTGTTAGAAAAAACAGATGATAAAAGTGAATTGTTACCTGAAGATGCTTTGCTTTTTGCTGGTGGCGTTTTAGTCGGTGATAATAATCTGCAAAGAAAGGTATCGATAGCAAATTGATATCTCAGACTGTTGACAACCCCTATTGAAAGGATAGGGGTTGTTTTTTAGTCATAGAAAATTTCAAACATCATTTTTGGCAGTTGACGAGTTTCTGGTGGCTTCAAAATCCTGCTCAACGGTTTTTCCTGCATTAAGTTGGTGGGTTTTATCTGCCGATAATAGGAAAATATCTCACCCCCCATTTTCACCAAAATGTGATCTGTGACAGATACGTCACAACAGTAACGCTTAACAACAACACCGCTAAATAAATTAAAAATATTTATAAATAATCATTTCTAACTAATTGACAGAATAAAATCCTTTGGTTTTTTAATGAGCTATATCATTAATTTTAATCGACACTCACGATGGAAATTAATATATTTGATAGTTTTTAACGATCGATAGTATTATTTTTGAACGTTTTAAACAATTTTATTTTTCAAATTATAACGCATAAGATTTATTTCAATTCGAAATATTTAAATTTTATAAATATTTTGATTAATGTGATTATAACGTATATGTTTTATTTATTTTTGTAAGCATGTGAGTTTTCAGTTCAGGCGGCAGTTCTGAAGTCGCGCGTTGTAGCGCGTCTATCATTTTGATTTTGGAGTTATCAGCATGAATAAGAAAGTCAGTGTGTTACTCAGAACCAAGCATCAATCGGGCTTTACGCTGATTGAAGCATTGGTTGTGATGATTGTTGGCATTGTGATTTTGGCCGCAGCCGCAGCGGGGATTGGTAAGTTGTTCCGAGCGTCGGAAATTTCAACAGAGTCGTCGAATATTACTCAGATGGCCGCAAATTTGAAATCAATTAAAAACGGCGCTAAAGGTTATGACAGCTTGGATAACAAGATTGCCATCCATTATAAGGTTGTTCCGGCCAATATGACTCAGGATGGGACCAGCGGGATTATTTTTAATAGCTGGAATGGCAAGGTGCTTATTTCGCCGGGAGATGCTACCGCTCAGACGTTTAAGATTGAGTATCAGAATGTGCCTGATGAGGCTTGCCAGCAACTTTCGTTGAAGTTGCGCGTGGCGGGTTGGTCGAAAATGACCGTCGGTGGTGGTGGTGGCGGGAAGGGGCAACAGTCGGCCACGGAAATTAAGCCGGATTCAACTTTGGCTCAGATTAATACCGCATGTAATGCCAATGATGCTAATACGGTGACGTTTGTTTCTGCCAGTTAGGTCTATTAAGTCTATATGTGATGTGTAGCTTGGTCGTCTTATTGAAGACTTCTCAAGCTACACTTGCTGTGGTGCAGGAAAATGACCGGTCTGCTTTGGTTTTGTTGGTGTTTCCTCACTGCTTATTTTCCTTACTGAATGGGGCGCGTTTCGCGCTAAATGTGTCGGGAGATCATCATGGTAATAGGGTGGCTGCAATCTTCTGTGGGGTGTTTGGTCCTGGCGTCGGGGTTACTGGGATTGTGTGTCGGCAGTTTTTTGAATGTGGTGATCTGCCGTCTGCCGATCATGATTTTCTCTGAAATCAATCATGAGGCGGTTGGCTTTAACCTCTGTTTTCCTGGTTCGCATTGTCCACGTTGCAGTCATGCGTTAGCGGTCCGCGATAATATTCCGCTGTTGAGCTATGTATATCAGAAAGGGCGTTGTCGATATTGTAACGGGATGATTTCAATACGTTATCCGCTGGTTGAGGGAACGGTAGCGGTGCTTTTTTCCTTGCTGGCTTTAGATATGGGCTGGAGCTATTCGCTGTTGGGGTTGCTGGTGTTCAGTTCGCTGTTGGTGGCATTGGCAGTCATTGATTTCGAATATATGTTGCTGCCTGATCAACTGACACTTTCTTTGTTGTGGCTAGGGCTGCTGTTCAATCTGCAATCTACCGGATTTGTGGCACTGCCTTTGGCAGTGAGTGGCGCGGCTTGTGGATATCTGTTTTTCAGGTTGGTTGAGTGGGTCGCCCGGCAATTGACTCAACGTGATGCATTGGGAATGGGGGATGCCAAATTCCTGGCGGCGCTGGGTGCCTGGTTGGGGGTGGAAGCGCTTCCATCAGTGGTTTTGCTGGCGGCAGAGTTTACGCTGATAACTTATCTGGTGATCCGCTGGCGACGCAAAATTAAAACGGTCCCACAGATACCTTTCGGGCCAGGTTTGGCGATGGCTGGATTAATTGTGGCGTTTTTCCATAGATAGCCGGATATGAGCTCGGCGCAGCGCTCTTGGGTGGGATCTCTTTTGGGTAAAGAATTCATCGGATGAAATAAATGTTCATACTTTTAAGAAGGGCTATTTATGCATGATGAATCTGTGTCCATATTAACAATACGTCGCCGTAATGCCGGTTTCACTTTACTGGAAGTGACGGTTGCACTGATGGTGCTCGCGTCAATGATGGTGGTTGGTGTGGTTTATCTGAACAGGCAGAGTGATATGTTGGTTAATCAAGTGGTTGCCGGGCAGATCCAGCATCTAGGCGATGCAGTGGTGGATTATGTGAATGATAATTACACCGCTTTAAGTCAGGGGCCCACTCCGGCATCTATCAATTGGGCAGAGATGCTCCCCTATTTACCTCCGGGACTGGACCAAAATACGGTCAATCCGCTGGGTCAGAAATATGATGGCGTATTACGTGTTGTCATGTTGCCTAATGGCAAGAAACGCATTGATCCGTTGATTTACACCGTTCCGGCAATGGCTGACGGCAAGCCGCCGGATGTTGCGGGTCATTCGATGAAAATCGCGCAGTTGATTGGTGTTGGCGGTCTCTACCTGGATTACAGGGATCGTGACAGCCATAATCCGGCTACTTATTGGAACAGCTATGGTCAGGTCAATGCGCCTGAATCTTTTGCCGGTTTTTTCCATGAGCAACCTAATGAAATCGGACGCATTTTTTATGCTCCGTTCATCCGGGACGCGTCAACCTATGGGCCAGGTACATTAGCCGGTGATTTGCTTCACCGACAAAAGATAGACGCTCATCCTGAGTGGAATCGGATGGAAACCAGCATCAATATGGGCGGCAATAGACTCGATCAGGTGGATACGCTGTCGATGCAAGGTGCTGGTGTTGTTAATGGTGTGAATAAGATGGCTTTTTCTTCCCATTTTCAGGAAAAACAATCTTATGTCGCGCAAGGTGATGATGGGGAAATGGTTGTCAATCCGGCGCATGGTACGTTGTTTATCCTGGATGGTAACGCCAGTTCTAATAAGAAAGGTACCTTGGCCGTTGGTGATGTTCATGCAGATAAGGATGTGGTTGTCGGCAACAATTTAGTGATAAACACCAAAACCGGAAGCGTTGCCGGTGGTGATTGTCCGGCGTTGGGTAGTGTATCCATGAGTAAGCAGGGAGATTTGTTGGTGTGTCAGCAAATAAGCGCCCGTATTCCGGCTTTGCAATGGAGAGAGGCTACCGGAGGCGGCAGGAGGTTGTTTGCGAAACAGACGGTCATCGGCAGCGGCTATTGGTCTGCGGCGGGGGTGAAACCTGAATTGACGGGGGAGATAGCGACCTCTTATGTTAGCAGTGGGGGTAAGGCAAACAGTCAGCCTTTCTTCAATAATTCGGATTCTTCGGTGCCAGTCACCGCCTCCACGCCACCGCTTTCTGATGGTTATCATATGCGTTGCGTATTAGCAGTGTATGAAGCGGATAAAAATGGCAATAGTCAACCATTTGATTTACCTATAGTTTCTCAGAGTTCTGGATTGACGGATTATCTGGAAGGCAGTACCAATATAAACCTACAGAATGCCGGGACTTGTGCTGTGACATTCATTGCCGGGCCGCACCGCAAATATAACATTACCAGCGTGTTTCACTCTTCTAAAAACAGCGATCCTATTTGGGAAATGCTAACGGATGATCAGGCGCATCCCGTGCGCCTTGTTATTTGGAATTGATGAATTTGGAATTAATGAATTTGGTTTAGTGAATTTCTGCTGTCTTTAACTTGCAGGAGAACAAAAATGTGGTCATTAGCTATTGTTGGGATCGTCATCGTATTTTTTATGCAACTGATTTTTGGCGAGTTATTGTATGAAGTCCGTGTGCAATCGGTGCGTGCCAGAACGGATGTGGCTGCGTTGTTTCGTAGTTATGCTTCAGCCAGTGAGCAATTGCTTCATCATCATTCTCAGGGAGAGGTCAGCCGTCGGAAGATGCGGCAGGTATTGACTGCGATGCACATGGAGTGGGTGAACACCGATGCTTGGTGTGACAACGTTTCTGGTAAGTGTCTCTGGGGAGCATTTATCTCAGGGTCACATGTCTATATTTTCCGTAAAAATATCAGCTACGGTGACAATGTGTTGCTACATGGCGCTTTTGCGGAATTGCTGAGATGGGGGGCGGAACCCGATCAGATCGGTTTCAAGAACGGTTCCAGGCTGATCGATGGCAGGGGAAAACGAATAGGCAGCCTGCTTGCCAGACAATTACCCGATGGTGTCCGGAAATTTGTGTCTGACGGCGCGCTGGTGGAAATACTGTAATTGCTGTTCGGTAAATGGATTTTTCATCTAACTGACTGATTAGTAAGTTTTTTGTCTGCTTCTTTTTCTTTGGAAAGATCTCATGAACAAAATAATCGCATATGTTTTTACGGCTGTTGTTTGTCTATCAAATGTCGCCGTTTACGCAACACCTGTGCCAACGCGGGCTCCTTTGGCTGCGGAGTGGACAGCAACTCCGGGGCAAACTCTGCGTGATGTTACGCAAGCATGGGCGAGTAGGTCCGGCTATGAAGTGGTATGGGATGCCTCTTATGATTTTCCGATCCGGGCTGGCCTGCATTTTAAGGGGACATTTATTCAGGCGATGAGTGAGCTATTCGACGCTTACACGATGGCGAACCGTCCTTTTACTGTTGATATTTATCAGGAACAGCGGCTTGTTCATGTACAAGCTCAGGGGTAATAACATGTATATCCAGTTTTTGACGTTTCCCAGATTGATATTGTTGTCTTGCATAGCCGCGGGTCTGTCAGGTTGTGCGGCAATCAACAAAGTCGATCATCAGGCGGATACTGAGATGGCGAATGCGACCGAAATTATTAAGGGATTACGCAATAGTGCCGCCACCACTGCGGTACATGTTCATGAGCATGGTTATTGGGTGTCAACCAAGGAGATCCCATCGAAGAAGGAGAGTGAAACTGTCTCCTGTAACTTGACCTTGCAGGAAGCAGAGCCGATGACGTTGAATGAATTTGCCGGCAAGGTCAAACGCATTTGCGGTGTATCGGTCGTGATCAGTGCTGATGCACGGCTTGCGGCGTATCCCAGTTCGTCATCGGGTGAAAAGGGAAGTGAGCGGGGAGTGGTGGTTGTCAATTCAGGTACACAGTCAGTCTCTGAAGGTAGTGAACCGGAAGCGTTGAAAATCAATGTCAATTGGCATGGATCTCTGGCGGGTTTGCTCGATTCAGTCATTTTATCATCAGGGTTGCATTGGAAAGTACATAATGGCGCAGTGTATATTTTCAAAACAGAGACGCGGGTGTTTCAAATATATGCATTGCCGGGTACAGATGCGTTGTCTTCCAGCGTGACCGCGACGACCAGTGCGACGTTCGGTGGTGGAGCCGGTGGGACTGATAGTGGTAACAGCGGTAGTACTCAAACCCTTGCGACTTCTTTGACACGCTCAGTGATGGATGAGATCCAAAAAACAGTGTCAGGGATGCTAACGCCGGATGGAGGTAATCTAACTTTGTCTATGGCAACAGCATCATTGGCAGTAACCGACTCACCTGAAATACTCGACAGAGTTAAGGATTATATTGATCAGCAGAATAAATTGCTGACTACGCAGGTGGTGCTTAATGTCAAGATCCTTAATCTGACGTTTGATCGGGATGATCAGTATGGTGTCGATTGGTCGTTGGCTTATAAAAGCGCTCACATAGGATTGGGTGATAAGAACTCGAGTGTGATTGATGAGGGAAGTATCAATACCAATATCCACATTCTCAAAGGACCATTCAGTGACAGCACTTTGCTGATTAAGGCGTTATCGGCTCAAGGCAAAGTATCCATAGTGACGCAACCCTCGGTTACCACATTGAATTTGCAGGCGGTACCGATGCAGGTGGCAACCCAGACCGGTTATGTTTCATCAATTTCTAGCACGCTGACACCACAAATCGGTACTTCGGTGGGGATTGAACCCGCGACAGTGACGACCGGTTTTAATATGTTGATGCTGCCTTATGCCATGGCCGACAAGCAAATATTGTTGCAATACAACATTAGTTTGAGCGATTTGAAAAAGCTGGCGAAATTTGGCAAGGAAGAGACCGGTCAGGTGCAATTGCCGACAATAGATTTACGTGCATTCAGTCAGAAGGTGCGGCTGCATTCAGGTGAAACCCTGGTGCTGTCAGGATTCGAGCAACAGTCGGATACCAGTGAACGCAGTGGTTTGGGCAGCCCGGATAATCAGATTCTGGGAGGGAGTCGCGAGGGTAAAACAAATCATAATGTGATCGTGGTCATGATTACCCCTATAGTGGTAGATTGAAAGTTGACCAAGACAGAGACAGACGTGGAGCACGTCATGCAAATCAAGTTATATGGTAAGACTCTGGTGGCCGGCATCATCTGGCGACCACCGGTAACTGGGTTAGCGCGTTCTAACATGCGCAGAAATGGGATTGCGGCGGGGTTTACCTTGGTTGTCCGGCATCGTGTCGGGCAAGGTATTCAGGTCGGTTATATACCAAAGGAGACTGGGGTGCCGGGTGATTATTCATTGGCCGCGGCCCTTGCCAAAGTGGTAGATAAACCTAACTGGATAGGGGCGTTTCGTTTGTCTGATGGGCATTATGCGTTAGTCGCGGTACATCAGGGCGCAATCATGGCTGGGCGTGACTTGATCGGACCCCGCGAAGAGATCGAAGCGAAGTTGCGTGATACGGTCCAGTTGGTAGAGGGAGCTAACGGGGTATGGAATGCGATTTATGCGCCGAAAGAGTTTGAATCGTTGTGGCCGGAGATGCCGTTGGCACAGTTGTTGCCGAAATCCGCACTGAAGAAATCTGTCGGTCAGTTAGAAAGTTTAACGGGTGAAATGTCGAAGTATCAAATTAAGCTCTTTGGCATGATCACAGGTTTAGTGCTTTTGCTGGTCGGCGGCTGGTGGGGGTGGCACATTTATGAGCAGAATACGGTATTGATCATCCCGGATTTACCCAATGAAGTGGAAATTCCACCGCCGCATCCGTGGCTTGCACAGCCACGAATGGAATGGCAGTTCTCCGCATGGAAGAGAGCCTTAGCCAGGGTTCCCTTATTCCTTGCTGGTTGGCAGGTTGAATCCATTCTCCTGGATACGGATACGGTTTCCGTGAGCTACCAGCGTCATGAAGGGATGCCGATCAATATTTTTCAGGTTGCTGCTATCAATATATTCCGGTCTGGCCCTGTGATTTCCAATGGGGGAGAGCAGGCACAAGTATTAATACCGTTCAATCAGCAGAGTGAGGATCTGCCGGAAGGCGACGACGACGCATTGCCGTCGTCAGATCAGGCGCTGATTGGGTTAATGTCTTATTTCCAGGCATTGGGTTTGCCGCCTCCGGTTTTAACTGAAAGCGCTTCTGTTCTGCCACCCCCTCCTCCTGCGGTAGAAGGAGAGACTCATGTGTGGGCTAACCCTGACTGGCAGACTTATAGCTGGACGCTCTCTTCTCAATTACCGCCAGATGCTTTGTTTTCAGGTAAGCCACTCCCTGGATTGAGGGTCACCAGTGCCAGAATTGTGTTATCTGATGGTTTTCCTCAGTGGGAGCTTAGTGGAGTTTTCTATGCAAAAAATTAGTCAGTTTATGATCCGTGTCTTTGTGGTGTCGGTATTTTCCCTGGCATATGCACAAACATCACCTGCTGAGATCTCGACGGTTCAGGCAAAACCCGTTGTGCAGAAACCGGCATTGCCGACAGCAACGACTGACAGTGTTGCTGAACAATTGGCAAAGTTACAGACCGAGGTGATGCTACTTAAAGCTGAGACGGCTAGAGCAAATGCGCAGGCTGAACTCGATAAAATTTCCAGCGTCGTGAATAAAAGCGGTGCGGCTAATAATGATCTGCCTTTAGTTAAGTCAATCTTTGGGCGCAGCAATGCTCTGATTGCCACGCTGCGGTTTCGTTCGGGAGGCATTATGGATGTGAAAGCCGGTGATCGGTTACCGAATGGTTACCAAGTTATCCGCATTAATAACGGAGTGGTCACTTTTACCAAACAGGGGCGATTTTATGATGTGGGACTAACTGCGACGAATGATGCATCGTTATTGGATAGTCTGGATTTAATGGTTGCACCGCCGTTGCCGTTAAGTCGTTAATTGCTGATAGGTGGAAATTCCTATGGTAATAACAAGTTCCGATCTGCTGTGTATGGTCAGGCAGGGGGCGAAAGTGTTATCCGCCTTGAGCGGCGCACTTGAAATAGAGTTGGCGAATCGCAGTTTGATATGTCTTATTGAGTTACCTCAGCAACAGGGGCAATGCGTGCTTGCTGTGTCCGCCTCTCACCGGCTCGATCCCCATGTACTGGCTTATGAGGAAACGGTTAAAAGACACGGTTTCATTTATCAGATAGTCACCTGTGGGATGGGGAACATATTGGAGTTGTACCGTCTCAGCAAGAGTCATCACCATAGCCATGGGTTGGGAGGCACTGAGTCCGATGTTCAGCGTTATATCATTCGCTTAATCAGTGAAGCCACGCAGGAGCGAGCATCGGATTTACATATCGTCGCTCGCCATAATTATTGTGAGATCCGGTGTCGTATTGATGGTTATTTGCGGCCGGTGGAGCAGTTGCGTCCGGAAGAAGGATTACGACTGTGTGCGACGATTTACCAAAGTATGTGTGACGTGGCAGAGCCGACTTTTAAGCCGATGCAGGCACAGCGTGCGCGCATGAAGGATGAATTTCTTACCGAATGCGGGCTTTCTGGGGCGCGGATTAATACCCGTCCGCTTGATCGTGGCATGTTAATGGTACTGAGGTTGCTGTATGCGGATAGTCCCGGTACGGTGTGCACCTTGAGCGATCTTGGCTATTTGCCGGAACAGTGTCAGATATTGGAAGAGCTGATGGACCATCGGGCCGGGGTTGTCCTTTTGTCCGGTGCGACTGGCAGCGGCAAGAGCACTACCCTGAAAGTTGTGATGCAGAAGTTGATAGCTGAACAAGCGGGGATTCATTTGCTCACGCTTGAAGATCCACCTGAATATGAGATTGAAGGCGCTAACCAGTCGCCCATAACCGGCGATCGTGGTGATAGCGTGGTTGTTGAACAAGAATGGGCAATGGCAATCGCTGATGCTATGCGGCTCGATCCCGATGTGATCATGGTCGGCGAGATACGTGATGCGGTTACCGCAAAGATGACGTTCCGCGCCGCAATGACAGGCCATCTCATTTGGACCACGATACATGCAAACGATGCTTTAGCGATCCTGCCCCGTTTGCAGGATGAGGCGGTAATGGAATCACTGTTGATGGATCCGCGATTGGTGATTGGTTTAGTCAGTCAATCATTGGTTCAGGTGTTATGTCCTCATTGCAAAGTTTCCTTACAAGGGCATGAACAGGAAGTCTCCGAGCGTCTGTTAAAACGGCTGAATCTTTATTGCCGGCCGGAATCGGTTTGCTTACAGGGGGAAGGCTGTGATTATTGCAAGCAGAGCGGCATTATGGGGCGAACGGTAGTCGCTGAAGTGGTACACACTTCTCCGGGCTTAATGCAAGCCTATCGAACCGGTCATCATCACGCAGCAACCCGGTATTGGATTACGGAGATGGATGGCTTAAGCAAGATTGACGCGCTTATTCGCAAAATAAATGACGGAATCATCGATCCTCGTGCTGGAGAACGCGTAATGGGGCCGATTATCCCCACGATCCATCAAATGGAGTAAAACACCATGTTCCTGACCGATTTTGTTGAAAGACTGAACTATCGAATGGTGAAGATACAGTTCGGTAAAAAAGCGCGGGTTCGTTTCTATGGGCATCTTATTATGATGCTGGAAAATCGTGTCATGCTGATTGATGCGTTACACGAGATGTATAACATCGCCAGCGATGAAGGCCAGAAACCCAACAGTGGTTATGCGTTGGTCTTGAGTAGTTGCTATGAATCTGTGAGCCAGGGCAGCACTTTGGCAGAGAGCTTGCAGCAATGGATTGGACCTAATGAAGTCGCGGTGATTGCTGCGGGCGAGCGCTCCGGCGACATACATAGTGCTTTCATGGATGCGATCGCCATGATCGAAGCGGGTAGTAAGATCCGCAATGCGGTTATCGGTGCCTCTATTTATCCGGCGGTGCTGATTGGGATGATATGCGCCTTGTTGCACATTGTGGCGGGTAGTTTGGTTCCCAAACTGGCGGCTGTTTCTAAGCCGGAAACTTGGGATGGTGCCGCTTATACCCTTTATGTGATGGGAACATTTGTCAATGACTATGGGCTGTATTCGCTGATATTTCTGGTGATATTGATAGTGCTATTGTCATTATCAATGTCTTTTTTGGGCGGGCGGTTGCGAACAGTCCTTGACCGGTTTCCACCGTGGTCACTGTACAGAACTATTCATGGCAGCATGTTCATACTGAATGTATCGTTGCTAATCCGCTCAGGGATGATGTTGCAATCGGCGCTGGAATTGCTGTTGGAACAGGCGGGTTCGCGTTGGTTGTATGTACGTATTGCTGCCACGCTTGAACATATTTCAATGGGGGCTGGTTTTGGCGAGGCGTTGCGCGATACGGGTTATCGTTTTCCCGATAACGAGGCGATCAGTTATCTGAGGCTATTGTCACGGTTGCAGGGTTTTGATCAGTCGATGGCGAAGTTTGCCCGGCACTGGCTGGATGAAACGATAGTCAAGGTTCAGATAGTCACCCGTGGATTCCTGCTGGCTTCGATCCTGATGATTGGTGGCATGTTGATGCTGGTCGTCACGGCGGTGTCTGGCATTGAAAATGCCATTGAACAGTCGCTATCTTTACCATCTGCCTAATATTGGGATTAACGATGAAAATCAGACAGGACATTGAAACTGAAACCCGTGAAGGTCAGGGAGCGGATGGTACATGCCGTAAGGAAATGCTGGATGAGCTTAGACAGGCTTGCGGACCGATTATCCTTCAAGCGCTTGATGACAAGAATGTGATAGAAATCATTATTAATCCTGATGGAAAACTGTGGATTGAATTGCATAACCAGAGCATGAATGAAGCTCAATCCGATTTTCCGTCAGAGGCGGCGAAGCGGATTTTGCTTATTTCTGCTTCATTGCAAAAATCGGCTATTGGTACCGATATGGGCCTGATTGAAGGTGAATTCCCGTTGGGCCGCGCCCGCATTGCCGGCGTACTGCCTCCGTTGGCAAATGCGCCTGCTATCGCCATTCGCAAACACTCTCCCGTTGTATTATTGCTGTCTGATTACCGGAAAAGCGGCATTATTAAGCCGATAGGCGCTACCGCCATGCGGCAGACTTCCGGGCTAGCGATCCACAAACGCAGCTTTGAGCACCCGATTGAGGCAATTCGTGAAGCTGTAGTTATGCGCAAGAATATCTTGATCGTTGGCGGTACCGGTAGCGGGAAAACGACGCTGACAAATACTATTTTGCATGAGATTAGTCTGCAATGCCCGAGTGACCGTATCGTGGCGATTGAGGATACGATGGAATTGCAGCTTAACAATGCTAATCGTGCACTGTTACAAACCAGTAAGGATGTGGATATGCGCCGCTTACTGCGGACGACGATGCGTTTGCGTCCGGACCGCATCGTGGTAGGCGAAATTCGCGGTGGTGAAGCCTATACATTGCTCAAGAGTTGGAACTCCGGGCACCCTGGAGGTGTAACAACAATACATGCCAACTCATCTGAGGAGGGGCTGCAAAAACTTTCGCATTACATTTATGAAGATGAAGCCGCGCAGAGTTTCACGTCTGAGACGATCGGTTGGATGATCGCCAAGAGTGTGAATCTGGTGATAGTGATAGAAAAGATAGTGGCGGAACCGGGACGAGTGGTGACGGAAATTTGTGAAGTTTCTGGGTTTATGAATGATCGTTACAACATGAATGTCTTGTGCTTGCAGAGTAATGGTCATTGTGAATTCAAGCCACGTATTTGAGGTTGGATTTGATGTTACAGATTTCTCAAAGCACAGTTTTAAATAAAAAGTTTTTACTTTTTAAAAAGAGATTTGTTTTACGGGTTAATAGGTTAATAGTTTTTTGTTTTGTCTTCATTTAAATGGCTATTTTAGCGTAATAAATGGTATGTGCATTTAGTTAACCCGAATTCTGTTTAAGCCGTCACTGAAAAATCGTCTTCCGAATAGAAAACATTCGGTGATGGCTTCTTCCATTTAAGACAGTAAACAATCAAACCGCTTAACACGGTCAACATAAATCCTTTTATACTTCGGTGGCGCGAATGCTCTATTTGAGAAAGGGTTTTTAATTGCCCATTGCTCGTCTCGATGATAAATCGTTTTGATAACATTATCTTATCCCATTCAGCAAGGCGGTGGGCTTTCATATTACGGCGTTTTTTAGTGATAAAGGTGATCCCGGTTTTGGCTAAATCGTCAGCGAGTTCCTGGCTGAGATAATCCTTGTCGGCGTAAACCATGGCCTGTTCCTCCCCGGAGCTGTTTAGGTGTGCACCAAAACATTGCTCCAGGAACAGGCTTCACGTCAATTTCTTATCCAGAATTCGGGTTAGTTAGCTTTATTTTTTGCGTTTATGACGACATTATCTAAGAAAATCTCAGATTAAATAGCGTTATGTGGTATTGGTAAGGTGCGATATATGTAGAAGTGCTAAAGGTCTGCTACTGTGTTTTATCGCGGGTTCAGGTCAGCGATCCTGCTTAATCACATTGAGGCAGTTAATTCTAACCCATTAAATTTCTTATCGTTATTTGTCACATCTCGCAAAAAAACTCATTTTTACAGAATAAAATTCTGTTATTAAAACAAAATAAGTGTTTTATTTCTTCCCTTTTCTATTCTCCCATTTATATGGTTATTAACTAAACCGATGGCGGTTAATAATTTCTTTCATTTCCTGAGCGTCAACCTCGCTCAGTTAGGAGGTCAATAATGGCAGATCCAGGACGGGTTTTTACCCTCACCGTAGGTAATCTCCCGGCGCAAACTTTTGCTGTGGTTGAATTTACCCTGAATGAAGCACTGTCAACGTTATTCTGCCTGGAAGCCACGTTAACCAGCGCTGACCCGGATATTGACTTTGCTGATGTGCTGGATAATTTCGCCACACTGACCGTTTATCGCGACGGACAACCGGAGCGCAGTGTGACCGGCATTGTGACGCTGTTTGAACAAAGCACGACCGGTCGTCATCGCAGTCATTATTCCCTGACCCTGCATCCGGGTTTATGGCGTGCGGGATTACGGGTTAATTCCCGTATTTTTCAGCGCCAGTCGGTGACCGATATTGTTGGAAAATTGCTGAAAGAAAATGGTGTCAGGAACTTCGTGTGTAACCTGCGATATGACCATCCTGAGCGGGAATTTTGTGTTCAGTATGATGAAAGCGACCTGGTGTTTCTCCAGCGCTTATTGGCGGATGAAGGGATATTTTATTACTTTGCGTTCAACCAGGAGCCGGATGAACCGTTAGTGGTTTTTTTTGATTCCTATCGAACAAACGGCAACCATTCACTGCCTTATCATCCCGGATGGGATGCGACAGGAAGCCAATGCAGTATCAATCAATTTCGCTGGCGTGAACAGGTTGGCATTGCCCGTGTTTTTTTGCGCGATCGTACCTTTAAAAATCCCGTTTGGGCGGCTGAATATTTCTATCACGAACGTCAGCTTAACCATCAACGCTCAGATCTGCACAGTTACTATTACTACGATTTTCCCGGGCGCTATAAAGACGAATCAGGACAGCGGATCAGTCAATATCGTCTGGAAGCTCTTCGCCGTGACGCCATGCTCGGTCACGGGCAAAGTGACTGTTTTGCCCTTTCGGCGGCTTCGGGGTTTACGCTTACCGATCACCCGAAAGAGAAATTTAATGTTCTCTGGCAAGTGATTGAAATCAGTCACCATGGCAGGCAACCGCAGGCCGATGAATCCCGTTTTGGTGAGACAGGGACCACGTTAACCAACAGCTTCACCTTTGGTGATTGTAATCGGGTATGGCGTCCGTCACCTTACCCGAAACCGCGCATTGACGGCTTGCAAATTGCGACGGTGGTTGGCCCGGAAGGGGAAGAGATCTTTTGTGATGAGTATGGGCGGGTACGGGTGCAGTTTGCCTGGGACGAATACGGCAAATTTAATGATAACAGCTCCTGCTGGATCAGAGTCAGCCAGGCATGGGCTGGCCAGCGCTGGGGCATGATTGCCATTCCGCGTGTGGGTCAGGAAGTGCTGGTGGATTTTTTACATGGTGACCCGGACCAGCCGATTATTATTGGGCGCACCTATCATGCCAGCAATATTGTGCCGAACCGGTTGCCGATAGCAAAAACCCAGATGTCAATTCGTTCAAAAACCCATAAAGGCGAGGGGTTTAATGAACTGCGGTTTGAGGATGAAAAAGACCGGGAAGAGGTGTTTATTCATGCGCAGAAAAATCTGGCGATCCAGGTGCGCAATTCCCGGGATGAGAAAATTAATTACAACCGCACCACCACGATTGGACATGATGACGAACTGGTAATTGCCAATAACCGCAAAGTGACCGTTGAGGGACAACAGGAACATAAAACCACCGGTGATTATATTGCTCAGGTTGACGGTGACAAAGCCTTGCAGGTTAAAGGCGATGTGATACAGAAAATACAGGGCGTATTCAGTATCGATACCAGTGATGACATCACCGTAACAAGCGGCGGCAAAATCACCCTGAAAGTGGGCAGTAATTTTATTGTCATTCATGCGGGTGGTGTGGATATTAAGGGGTCGTCTATTAACCTGAATTCGGGGGGTAATCCCGGCGTCTTATTACAACCGGTTAATCCGGCTATTTTGCAAAGTGCCGCTCATGCCGGTTCAATGTTTGTTGCACATTGTCCGATGGAGAAAAGTCACAATGGTTAAAGAAAAACTTTATGCTGTCGTTGACGCTGCAACAGAATCGAAGTTGCTGCTTATATTGGGGCATTTTAAGCCCCCTTACACTTGTCTTTACGATGAATCTTTATCGCCTGAATTACTTAAGGTTGCGCCTTATTTAGTGGAGGTAACAGAAAAATTTAAACTCTACTTGGAAGAGTGGAAAACCCCCTGGGGAATTTACTTGAGTACTCAGGCGGACATGAAAACATTACGTCGGCATCTGCGTAAGCATTTACAAGTATTATTACCCGGTCAGGATAAACCGGTCTTCTTCCGGTTTTATGATCCGCGTAATATCTGGGATTTTCTCAACGTACTCAGTGACTGGGAAATTCACTGCTTTATGGGGCCGATAGATAAAATTGCCACTGATTATCAGGGCAATATTCAATGCCATGATTTTCTCGCGGCCAGAGAACAATACCCACAAGGTGCCAGTAATAAAAGAAAGCTATTGTCGATTACGCCAGAACAATTGGAAAAAATTGATGCTGCTTTTGCTGAGCGTTATGTACAGACATTAGTGGCATTAATTATCGAATGGGAAGTTATTGAGGGATTTGATTACGTTGGTTATATCCGAGCCCTGATTACCGAATTAAAAAATATCGGTATCACGGATGATCACAGTATCCGGGGGATCTTAAAATTATTCTTTTCACAAAGATACCGATCTGTTGAAGAATCGCCTGTCCGCTATAAACGTATATTGAATAATATCGGTGAGCCGGGGCATATTCGGGCTGAGAAACTGTTATTTCAGGAGTTAAAGAGATCATCGTCACCTTGGTTCCAGTTTAAGGACTAATTATTTTTAACCTGGTGAAATATGAGGAGGAGAATATGGGTAATGCGGTAAAAATAGGTGATATCGGTACGGCGCATGATGATTGTCAAGCAACGCCAATTATTTCGGGCGCTGCCAGTGTAAAAGCCGATGGTATTCCTCTGGCTCGTCAGGGGGATATTTTGGCGTCTCATTCGTCCCATTCACGAATAATTGCCGGTGGCTCCAACACCGTTTTT
>NZ_JBHFKZ010000022.1:0-66346 GCF_042879375.1 Photorhabdus sp. RM323S | reverse complement strand
CGGGGTCAGCCAGTGCCGCGGGGCGCGGTAGGTGAACTCTATATCGGAGGGGCGGGTATCGCCCGTGGTTATCTGAACAGACCGGATCTGACCGCAGAGCGTTTCCTGGATGATCCATTCTCAGTGATGCCGGGTGCTCGCATGTATCGGACAGGTGACCTTGCCCGTTATCTGCCGGAGGGTAACCTGGTTTATGTGGGGCGCAATGATCAGCAGGTGAAAATCCGGGGATTCCGTATAGAACCCGGCGAGATAGAAGCGCATTTGATGGAATACCCTGCCGTTCGGGAGTCACTGGTGGTCACTGATGGTAGAGGGGAGGATAAACGTCTGGTTGCTTATGTGGTCGCGGATGATGAGGAAGGACTGGCGCAACATTTGCGTTCGCATCTGTCAGCCCGATTACCCGAATATATGATACCGCCAGCATTTGTCCGGCTGGATGCTTTCCCGCTAACCCGGAACGGTAAGTTGGATCGTCAGGCATTACCCGCACCGGACGAAAAAGCGGTTGCCCGTCAGATTTACGCTGCACCACGAGGAGAAACAGAAATCGCATTGGCGGACATCTGGCGTGAATTACTGGGGATTGAACAGATCAGCCGGCATGACAACTTCTTCGCTTTGGGCGGCCATTCACTGCTTGCCATTCGAATGGTAAATCTTATCGCCGGTCAGGGTTTGATTTGTACATTGAATGCCTTGTTCCAATTCCCTGTGTTGTCCGAACTGGCAGCAAAAATCACCTCAGATTTGCTGTCTCAGCCGCAGACTAGCGCCATATCGGTGCGACCGGGCGGAACGGAGCTGCCATTGTTCTTTGTGCCCAGTGGAATGGAAGATTATTCCTATGTGTACGGGCTGGCTCAACATATCCGGTCAGACTATCCGGTTTATACGCTGCCCTGGCCGTCCATCAGTGAAGAACCGATGGCGACCATGGAAGAACATGCGGCCAGAATGATCAACTTGATGAAAGCGGTTCAACCGGCAGGCCCATATCGGATTGCGGGTTACTCTTCCGGCGGCATATTGGCTTATGCCATTGCCCAGTGGCTTTTACATGCCGGGGAGGAGGTTAACTTCCTGGGATTGATTGATACGCCGGCTCCTCATGATGTCAGTGAGGAGCCTGTGCAACTCAACCATTTGTTCTTTGCCGTGTTAGTAAAGCAGTTTGGGGAGGAACATACAGAAGAGGTTGCGGCATTGTACCGGCGAATTGATGAGCTGAATTTGGTGCAATTTATTGAAGCGGCACAGGAATTGGCGTTATATCCCGCCAGTCTGCGCCCTGATTTAGTCGCAAAACGTTGGGAGCAGGGAGAGCATTATATACAAATAGTCGAAGAGTATGAGCCGCAGGCATTAGCGATAACGCTGCATCAGTTTTATGCGATGGAACCTTGCCCTCCTAATCCTTTTATTGCGGATGAAGAGCCGAAACCTTTAACCATGGATCCATCGTTAGGTTGGGGGCGGGTAATGCCTGACTCTCTACTTCAGTTGATTGCTGTTCCGGGTAACCATGCGAGTTTGATGGAGAATAAGGAACATAGAACCGCTTTAGCTCAGGCCCTGAATAGGGCATTGGCAATGTATTGTGATGAGGAGGCGTTGTAATACTAATATATTAAGAAATATAGAATAATTTAATGTTAGTGTGATAATCCGGTATATATTGTTTATATCGGATTATTTTTATATTAAAACAAGATAAGGAAATGGATAATTATTATGTGAATCTATTAGATTAAATCAATCTCTGATAAAGACGTGAAAATAATAGCTGGCCTTAATGGCTTAGGTTATCAGCCACATCTGTGCGCTTTTAAGCCAGCTATTCTTAAACAGAGTTGATTATTCTCAATATCATAAAAAATACAGCGTTAAGCTTCTCTGGTAATTAATACCAGGTCTATCAACCGGGCAAGGTAACTAGGTTGAATAAAGCTTTAGTGATTTAGCTAATATAAAACTATAAAACCGGTTTCCAGCGAGATTATCGGCATCTTTTGTGACCTAAATCGCATTTTATTACATTCATTGGTGATTAATTCTCCGGGCAATCAAGACATAGCCGATTTTTTATTATATCTTTTTGTCTGAATATTAAACGGACAACATTATTGATTGTATACATTTATTGATGACTGAGCAGGAGAGACGCCCTGCATTTGTTTAATCAGGATTATCAATGTTGTTGCTCTGTTCGGCATGCCTGCATAAGACGAAAGAAAGATGGATAATCAAGCCCGTTGTCGGTTCACTGAAGGCAGCATTCTGTTACCGGAAGGCTATCAGGAACAGACGGTCAACATCCTCATCGCGCCCGAAGCCCCGGCGCTGAATATCTCGCGTGATCAGTTAATCGAAGGCGGCTTGGCAGGTGGATTAAACCTGTATCAGTATGCGCCCAATCCGGTGACGTGTATCGATCCTTGGGGATTAACAAATGTTACTGTCTGTCGGTGAATGGGGCTAACAGAATATCAGCAAATGGTTGATATAGGTCGTGTTGTACAAAGTTCTACTGGTACTACTCATGTAGCTTATCCAGTAGACGTTAATGCCTTTGGCAAGCAAGCTAAGAATGGAACTATGTATGTTGAATTTGATGTTTCGAAGAAATCTTTAATTCCAACTAATGAGGGCTGGGCGAAGATTGTTGGTCCCGATTCTCTTGAAGGATGTTTAGCTAAACGTAAGGGGCTACCTGTCCCTGGAATGCCATCAGCAGAAAATGTAAATGTGAAGGCGACTAAGACTGATGGAAGGATAAAAAAATGTTAGTAAATTTTGAAAACTGGTTGCGAGAGCATGAAAATTACAAATTTGTTATTAATAATAATGAATTATCTGACAGTCTAATTATTGATATTGATGAAGAAAATTGCCTTGCCAGATTTACTCTATGGGATGATTTGAGTTGTATGTCAGAAGTCATTAATGTCAGTACAGGCCAATACATGCTGGACAAAAGGGAAGAATTTAATAATCTTGAGGAATTATTAATTATATTTAAGGAGTTCACCAAGGCTGTAAGTTCACTATTACCTTAATTTACGTATCATTATTAAATGAAGGCCAGAAGATCCTCCAGCCTGATTGATGATCTATTGAGGCGAATAACCACGGCAAGCCAGCGCTGACTGGAGCTTATAGATCGCATCCTTAATCTAATACGCTTCCTCGTCATTCACCGCACAGGCCTGTATTTCAAACCAACACAGCCGCTTAACCCGTTGGGCCAGTACCAGCACTTCAATGCTGGTCAACTGGAAGTAACAAAAACATGAGATTATATTAAAACATTTAACAGAGTTAACCGCATAGCAAAAAAATAACAGCAGCGTTTATCGGTATTAAAAATGATTAAAGAAATGGACTTTGATTTTAATATCATTAGTATATCCATTACCCCCTTTGGTTCTAAACCAAAAAATCAAATACAGGAAAAACAGGAAAACGCTTGGAATAAGAATGGCTTTACTCGACATCACCCTTTTAACCGTGGTCGGATTTAACTATAAGTGCAGTTCTTTAAAAAGACATTAATCAAATTTAATCGAAATCCATTAACCATTAACAGAAAATTGAAAAAATCAGTGAAAAAAGAAAAGAGGGTGACTTATGAAAACTGTTTAAAATTTCCAGTAAAACAGCATCAGAAAAGATAAAAAGCAAGTATGATTAACGTTGATTAAACGTAAAACATAATATACCTGATGATTAAACTTAATGAAAATCAGGTGTTAAAAATAGTGAAAACAATGGTTAAAACATTATTATACTAATCAAAATCATCGATTAAAAAATGGTTTTTAATCACTATTTAAAACCTACCCATTATAAACCCATCTGTGAAAAATGAAAAAAATCGGCCTGATTAATGCTTATATACCGCGTAAAAAAATAAATAAAAATATGGAATAAGTTAATCAGACAATGTATTTTAAAAAAGGATCCGACTTTAATAACGTTTTCAACCGAGGAATAAATTTTTCATCAGCCAATTAAGTAATCGTTAATGAAAAAATGGAATAATATACAGACTAAATAATTTATTAATTGAATTAATATTAATTCTATAATCTCTATTTTACATTGAAATAATTAGTGGCGATAATTATGGGAAAATGATAAATATAATCCTTTTTATATATTTTACTAATATCTTAAAATTGAATAATGTTAAATGGATGATCTGTTTTTACTACGCAATATTAAATATCGCTGAATGTCATATAAATCACATTGTTTTATTATTTAAAAATGATATATAATTTATTTATTTGGTTTAAAATTATTTATTGATGGTGTTAAATATAGTGTAAATTATATTTTATTATAATCTAATTATTACGAGATAATATGTCGTCAAGTCATTTTTAATGTGTATTTTCCCGTTTATGATATTTGATCTGATGGTGTTTTTTATATTTAAAACAATGTGTTATGAATTATTTTAATCTGATGTTATGTTTTACATAATTAAATTTATAGGATTGTATTGTCAATGTTGAATAAGTTGTATTTGGCGTTTCGCATCCGTTAACTCTTGGCAAAAAAGGTCTATTATATAGGCGATTATCAAAGTAATTTTTTGATAATTTAAGATAAGTTATTTTGCCTTTAAGAATGCTTAATGTTTTTTTTTGAATAATTTTAATTGGGTATTAATGGGAGGGGGCGAAATATAACATTAATTTGGTATTTATTTAATAATAAATGCAGTTAACAATTCCATTTTAATTGTTGAGTTCAATATCAGCTAATAAGAGCTGTAGAAAACCAAAGGCGCTTACCTTAAAATAGAAATGAGAAATAATATCTTATTCCGGCTCATAAGATGAATTATTTACTCTATTGTCAAGGGAATTAGTGCCAAAGAATTGCTAATTATATGGCTATTAACCGGGCTATGACATCCCGTATCCAAGTATATTGAATTAATTTTTATTTCTTGAGGGTAAGAAGTAAGAGAACAACATTGATGGTAACTGTCGGCAATGACGGTTTTCAAATTTCTAACAGATTCGTTGAGGTAAATAGATGAAAGATAACGTTGCTAAAATGGGAAGTGCTTGTAAAGTGGAACTCCTCTCTCAAACGTCAGAAAACATAACCGACGCGCCACAACCGACTCAAAATACAGACAATATCCTCCAGGCGTTCACCCTCAGTGAATCATTTTGGTATGAGCGTCTTGCCGCTTTGCGGCCATTCCAGTTACCTTTCGAAATAACCGGGGATCAGGCAGAACCCAGATGGATCATGAGTGCCTGGCAGTCTCCGTTGCTAAAAAAAGGTGAAGAGAACCCATTACAGGTACTATTACAGGCATTCGTTATCTATCTTGCGCGTTTGACTCAGCAGACCGAATTCCAAATCGGTTGGGGAGTGAATACGTTAAATGAGACACCGGCAGATTTGGCGCCTGTGGTGCCTATGGCTGTTGAGGTGGCATTTGATAAGCCGTGGGGGGCGGTTGCTGACTGGATTAATGACGAGCTTGCCCGGCTGGTGCAGCACCGGACATTTAGTCATGATCTCCTTACCCGCTTGCCTTCATTGCAGGCTATCCCGGCGCTGACAACCCACCGGCCGTGGCAGATCGCCGTCTCGGCGATACAGGGTGACAGACAGGATGAGCAGGCGATACTCGGTGAATTGTTGACGCTCCAGGTGAATACACAGGGCGGTTTTCGCTGGATATACGATGCAAACCGTCTGAGCGAGGAGGTGGTTCAGCGGATGGGTGAGCATTTACAGGTATTAGTCTCGTCAAAAAGAGGGGATGAAATCCCTGTCTGGCAGCTAAATTTATTGCCAGAGGCTGAACGTACATTATTGCTGGAAACCTGGAACACCACAGAAACTCCGTACCCTGATGCGTTATGTATTCATCAGCTGTTTGAACAACAGGTAGAGCAAGCTCCACAGGCGACGGCGTTGGTGTATCAAGAGCAGATCCTCAGCTATGCCGAATTAAATGCTTGCGCCAACCGTCTGGCCCATCAACTGATAGCGCTGGGTGTCACTCCGGATCAGCCGGTGGCAATTTGTGTGGCACGCTCCCCGACAATGGTGGTGGCTTTGCTGGCGGTGTTGAAAGCCGGCGGTGCTTATGTGCCGCTGGATTCAACCTATCAGGCAGAACGGTTGGCGTATATCCTGAATGATACAGCTCCATCCGTGGTGTTGGCTGATGTGACTGGCCGGATGGCGCTGGGCGAGGAAGCGCTGGCCGGGTTGACGGTACTGGATCCGCATACCCTGCCAGACCAGTCGGTCAGTAACCCACAGCTCCCGGCGTTGACCCCCCAGCATCTGGCTTACATCATCTATACCTCCGGTTCAACCGGCCAGCCGAAAGGGGTGATGGTCGAGCATCAGGCGATTTATCAACGTTATCTGGGTTTTAATGAGACTTACACCGTCACCGCACAAGACCGGGTGTTGCAGTTTTCCGCTTTTGCCTTTGATGTTTCCGTAGAAGATTTCTTCTCGTCATTATGCAACGGGGCCACGCTGGTGATGCGGGATGATAATTGGTTGGCTTCGGTGCCGGTGTTTATTGATTTAACCCGGCAATATCGCATTACGGTAATGTCACTGCCGACCTTATTCTGGTCTGAACTGGCAGCCAGAGATAATGGATTACCGTTACCGGATTGCCTCCGGCTCATTATTATTGGTGGTGAGGCGGTCAAAAAGAACGCGGTTCAGGACTGGTTTACCCAGGAAGGCCACCGGCCCCGGCTATTGAATGGTTATGGTCCGACGGAAAATACCGTGACGGCGACCTATAAGGACGTGTTATCCCCGGAAGATGCGCGCTCTATCGGTCGGCCGACTAAAAATGTTCGCATCTACCTACTGGACAAAGATGGTCAACCGGTACCAATAGGTTGTGTTGGCGAAATGTATATTGGTGGCGTCGGGGTGGCACGGGGTTATTTGAACCAGCCGGCGTTGAGTGCGGAACGTTTTATGTCGGATCCCTTTAGTCCGGTAGAGGGTGCACGGATGTATCGCTCCGGGGATTTGGCCCGTTACCTGCCGGACGGCGATCTGGAATTCCTGGGCCGTAACGATGAGCAGGTGAAAATCCGTGGTTTCCGGGTTGAGCTGGGGGAAATTGAAACCCGGTTGATGGAACATCCGGCGGTGCAAGAGGTGGCGGTATTGGCGCTGGATGGCAGGCAAGGCAAACGTTTGGTTGCCTATGTGGCAGCGCAAGTGCATGAGGGATTGGCTGCCGATTTGCGTGCACACTTGAGTGCCATTTTGCCTGACTATATGGTGCCAGCGGCTTTTGTGCATCTGAATACCTTTCCGCAGACCCCAAGTGGCAAGTTGGATCGTCGGGCATTACCGGCACCGGGGGAAAACGATTTTGCCCGTCAGATCTATGAAGCCCCGCAAGGGGAAGCCGAGATAACTCTGGCGGCTCTCTGGCGTGAGTTACTGGGTATTGAGCAGATCAGCCGGCATGACAGCTTCTTTGCGCTAGGCGGGCACTCACTGCTTGGCGTGCAGATGATTGAGCACTTGCGTCACTTGGGGTTGACCCTGGCGGCGCGTGATCTGTTCCAGTCGCCGGTGCTGTCAGATTTGGCCCAAACGTTGGGGCAGCATCAGGCCGTGATAGTGCCGCCTAACGTGATTACACCGACAACCACGGCGCTGACGCCTGAGATGTTGCCGTTGATTGATTTGACTCAGGCTGATATTGACCACATTGTCGAGCAGGTGCCGGGCGGGATCACCCATATTCAGGATATCTATGCGCTGTCGCCGTTACAGGACGGTATCCTGTTTCACCACGTGTTGGAACAGGAAGGCGACCCGTATCTGGTGCTCTATCCGGTGGTCTTTGCTAACCGCGCTCTGCTGGATCGTTATTTGGCGGCAGTGCAACAGGCGGTTGATCGCCACGATATTTTGCGTACCGCCTTTATCTGGCAAGGATTATCTGTGCCGACGCAGGTGGTTTGGCGTCAGGCAACCTTGCCAGTGACGGAACTGATGCTGGACCCGGTTGATGGCCCGGTCATTGACCAGTTAACCCGGCGTTTTGATCCCGGGCAATATCGTATTGATTTGAGTCAGGCCCCGTTACTGTATTTTGTCGTCGCCCAAGAAACCGATGGCCGTTGGTTTTTACTGGAATTACAGCATCACTTGATCGGCGACCATGAAACGATGGAAGTGATGAAACATGAAGTTCAGGCATATTTTTCCGGGCAGGCTGAGAGCCTGCCGGTCCCGGTGCCGTTCCGCAATCTGGTGGCACAGGCCCGGTTGGGAGTGAGTCGGGAAGAACACACCCGTTTCTTTACCGACATGTTGGCCGAAGTGGATGAGCCGACGCTGCCGTTCGGGCTGACGGCGGTGCATCGTGATGGCTCGCGGGTGACGGAATCCTTCCGGCTGCTGACACCGACGTTAAATGATCGCCTTCGTCATCAAGCCCGGCGTTTGGGTGTCAGTCTGGCAGCGTTGTGTCATTTAGCTTGGGCACAGGTCCTGTCGCGTACCTGCGGACAGGAGCAAGTGGTGTTTGGCACTGTACTGTTTGGGCGGATGGCGGCGGGAAACGGCGCGGACAGTGGGATGGGGCTGTTTATCAATACGTTGCCGCTGCGGTTGGATATGGATGAGACCTCGGTCCGAGACTGCGTGCAGGTGGTGCATCTGCGGCTGGCCGGGTTATTGGCGCATGAACATGCTTCACTGGCGCTGGCCCAGCGGTGCAGTGGCGTTGCCAATGGGACGCCCCTTTTTAGTGCCCTATTAAACTACCGGCATAATAAGCAGCCGGATCTACTGGATGAAACGATGGCCGGGATTGAATTCCTGGGCGAACAGGAACGGACTAACTATCCGTTTGGGCTGTCGGTGGAGGATGGCGGTTCTTCTTTGGGGCTGACTGCTTATGTAGTGCAGCCGTTTGATCCGGAAAGAATATGCGGTTATATGCAACAGGCGCTGGAGAGTTTGGTCGCGGCGCTTGAGAAGGCCCCGGAGACCCCGGTACGGGCGCTGAATATCCTGCCGGAAACGGAACGCACGTTGTTGCTAAAAATCGGGAACACGACGGAAACCCCTTATCCTGAGCCGTTATGTATTCATCAGCTGTTTGAGCAACAGGCAGAGCAAACCCCGCAGGCCACGGCGTTAGAATATCAAGATCAGATCCTCAGTTATGCGGAATTAAATGCCCGCGCTAACCGGCTGGCTCATCAACTGATGGCGCTGGGGGTGACACCGGGCCAGCGAGTGGTGATTGGTGCGGCCCGTTCACCGATGATGGTGGTGGCTTTGCTGGCGGTGCTGAAAGCCGGTGGCGCTTATGTGCCACTGGATCCGGCTTATCCCAGAGAGCGGCTGGTGTATATCCTGAACGATACCGCCCCGTCGGTGGTTCTGGTTGATGAGACTGGCCGGAAAGCGCTGGGTGAAGAGGCGCTGGCCGGGCTGACGGTGCTGGACCCAAATATCTTGCCGGACCAGCCAGATCGCAATCCACCGCTGATTGGATTGACGCCACAACATCTGGCGTATGTGATTTACACCTCCGGTTCAACCGGGCAGCCGAAAGGGGTGATGGTCGAACATCAGGCGGTGTATCAACGTCATCTGGGGGTGAATGAGGCCTATACCATTACGGCACAAGACCGGGTGTTGCAATTTGCCTCTTTTGCCTTTGATGTGTTAGTGGAAGAGTGTTTCTCGTCATTGTGTCGTGGTGCCACGCTGGTGATGCGGGATGATAGCTGGCTGGCATCTATGCGGGAATTTATTGACTTATCCCGGCAATACCGTATCACCGTGATGTTTCTGCCAGCGTCGTTTTGGTCCGAACTGATGATCGCAGATGATGCATTGTCGCTGCCGGATGGGCTCCGTTTGATGGTTTTTGGTGGTCAGTCGGTCAAAAAGAGTGCCATTCAGGCATGGTTTACCCAGGAAACCCACCGGCCCCGACTATTGAACGCGTATGGCCCGACAGAAAATACGGTGACGGCGACCTGTAAGGAAATATTGTCTCTGGAAGATGCGGGTTCTATCGGACGGCCACTTAAGAATACCTGTGTCTATCTGTTGGACAGAGAGGGGCAACCGGTACCATTAGGCGGCATTGGCGAAATGTATATTGGTGGTGTCGGGGTGGCTAGGGGTTATCTTAACCGGCCAGTGTTGAGTGCAGAACGTTTTATGCCGGATCCCTTTAGCCCGGTATCCGGAGCGCGTATGTACCGCACCGGGGATTTGGCCCGTTACTTGCCGGATGGCGACCTGGAATTCCTGGGCCGAAACGACCATCAGGTGAAAATCCGCGGCTTCCGAGTTGAACTGGGGGAAATTGAAACCCGGTTGATGGAATACCCGGCAGTGCAGGAAGCGGTGGTGCTGGCGCTGGATGAAGGACGAGACAGACGGTTGGTCGCCTATGTGGCGGTAGAAGCAAATGACGGGTTAGTTGCCCGTTTGCGCGAACACCTGAGTGCAGTTTTACCTGATTATATGGTACCGGCGGCTTTTGTGCGTCTGGATGCCCTCCCGTTGATGCCAAACGGCAAGTTAGATCACCGGGCGTTGCCGGCACCGGGAGAAGAAGATGTTGCCCGTCAGATTTATGCCGCCCCGCAAGGAGAGGCTGAGATGGCCCTGGCCGCCATCTGGGGTGAGTTATTGGGCATTGAGCAGGTCAGCCGGCATGACAGTTTCTTTGCGTTGGGCGGTCATTCACTGCTCGCCGTGCGCATGATTGAACGCTTGCGTCATCTGGGGTTGACCCTGACGGCGCGTGATCTGTTCCAGTCGCCGGTGCTGTCTGAACTGGCGCAAACATTGGGGCGGCATCACGCGGTGAGGGTACCTGCCAATGTTATTACGCCAGCCACCACGGTGTTAACACCGGCGATGTTGCCGCTGATCGATCTGACTCAGCCAGAGATTGACGATATTGTCGGGCAAGTGCCAGGTGGGGTTGCCAATATTCAGGATATCTATGCGTTGTCACCGTTGCAGGACGGTATTTTATTTCACCACTTACTGGCAAGCGAAGGTGATCCGTATTTATTAGCCGGTCAGATGGCTTTTGCTGATCGGTCTCTGCTGGACCGTTATCTGGTCGCGGTGCAACAAGTCGTTGATCGCCACGATATTCTGCGTACCGCCTTTATCTGGCAAGGATTGTCTGTGCCGGCGCAGGTGGTCTGGCGTCAGGCCCCTTTGTCAGTGACTGAATTGACACTGGACCCGGTTGATGGGCCGGTTTGTGATCAACTGGCTCAACGTTTTAATCCCTGTCATTATCGCCTTGATTTGAGCCAGGCCCCTTTGCTTCGTTTTGTGATTGCTCAGGAGACCGATGGCCGCTGGTTTTTACTGGAATTGCAACATCACTTGCTTGGCGACTATACCACAATGAAAGTGATGCACCGTGAAGTGCAAGCGTATCTTGCCGAACGTGAGGACAGTCTGCTTTCCCCGGTTCCGTTCCGTAATCTGGTGGCACAGGCTCGGCTGGGGGTGAGTCAGGAGAAGCATACTCGTTTCTTTACCGACATGCTGGCGGTGGTGGATGAGCCAACGCTGCCGTTCGGGCTGGCGGAGGTGCATCGTGATGGCTCAAGAGTAACGGAAGCCTACCGGATGCTGACGGCTGGGATAAGTGATCGCCTGCGCCGTCAGGCTCGGTGTTTAGGCGTCAGTCTGGCGGCGTTGTGTCATCTGGCCTGGGCACAAGTCCTGTCGCGAACCAGCGGGCAGGAGCAAGTGGTGTTTGGCACTGTGCTGCTTGGGCGGATGGCGGTGGGAGAAGGGGCTGACAGTGGGATGGGGTTGTTTATTAATACTCTGCCGCTGCGGCTGGATATGGATGGAACCCCGGTACGGGACAGCGTGCGGGCGGTGCATCTGCGGCTGGCCGGGTTGCTGGAGCATGAACACGCCTCACTGGCGCTGGCCCAGCGATGCAGCGGGGTTGCCAGCGGTACACCCCTCTTTAGTGCCCTGTTGAACTACCGGCATAATGAGCAGCCGGATCCACTGGATGAAACGATGGCCGGGATTGAATTCCTGAATGAACAGGAGCGCACTAACTACCCCTTTGGCCTGTCGATAGAGGATGATGGCACCACATTGGGGCTGATCGCTCATGTGGTACAGCCGTTTGAACCGGATCGGGTATGCGGTTATATGCAACAGGCGCTGGAGAGTTTGGTCGCGGCGCTTGAGAAGGCCCCGGAGACCCCGGTACGGGCGCTGAATATCCTGCCGGAAACGGAACGCACGTTGTTGCTAAAAATCGGGAACACGACGGAAACCCCTTATCCTGAGCCGTTATGTATTCATCAGCTGTTTGAGCAGCAGGCAGAGCAAACCCCGAATGCCACGGCGTTAGAATATCAAGATCAGTCCCTCAGTTATGTGGAATTAAATGCCCGCGCTAACCGGCTGGCTCATCAACTGATGGCGCTGGGGGTGACACCGGGCCAGCGAGTGGTGATTGGTGTGGCCCGTTCACCGGTGATGGTGGTGGCGCTGCTGGCAGTGTTGAAAGCCGGTGGCGCTTATGTGCCACTGGATCCGGCTTATCCCAGAGAGCGGCTGGTGTATATCCTGAACGATACCGCCCCGTCGGTGGTTCTGGTTGATGCGACTGGCCGGAAAGCACTGGGTGAGGAGGCGTTGGCCGGGCTGACGGTGCTGGACCCAAATATCTTGCCGCACCAGCCAGACCGCAATCCACCGCTGACTGGATTGACGCCTCAACATCTGGCGTATGTGATTTACACCTCCGGGTCAACCGGTCAGCCGAAAGGGGTGATGGTCGAACATCAGGCGGTGTATCAGCGTCATCTGGGGGTGAATGAGACCTACGCCATTACGGCACAAGACCGGGTGTTGCAATTTGCCTCTTTTGCCTTTGATGTGTTAGTGGAAGAGTGTTTCTCGTCATTATGTCGTGGTGCCACACTGGTGATGCGGGATGATAGCTGGCTGGCGTCTATGCGGGAATTTATTGACTTATCCCGGCAATACCGTATCACCGTGATGTTTCTGCCCGCGTCATTTTGGTCCGAACTGATGACCGCAGAGAATGCGTTGTCATTACCCAATGAGCTCCGGTTAATGGTTTTTGGGGGGCAGGCGGTCAAGAAGAACGCCATTCAGGCGTGGTTTACCCAGGAAACCCACCGCCCCCGACTATTGAACGCGTATGGCCCGACGGAAAATACCGTGACGGCGACCTGTAAGGAAATATTATCTCTGGAGGATGCGGGTTCTATCGGCCGGCCGCTGAAGAATACCTGCGTCTACCTGTTGGACAGAGAGAGTCAACCGGTACCATTAGGCGGCATTGGCGAAATGTATATTGGTGGCGTCGGGGTGGCGCGCGGTTATCTTAACCAGCCGGCATTGAGTGCGGAGCGTTTTATACCAGATCCGTTTAGTTCGGTATCCGGTGCGCGCATGTATCGTACCGGAGATTTGGCCCGTTACCTGCCGGATGGCGACCTGGAATTCCTGGGCCGAAACGACCATCAGGTGAAAATCCGCGGCTTCCGGGTTGAACTGGGGGAAATCGAAACCCGGTTGATGGAACATCCAGCGGTGCAAGAGTCGGCAGTGCTGGCGTTGGATGATGGGCAGAGTAAACGGCTGGTGGCCTATGTAGCTGCGGAAGAGAAAGAGGGGTTGGCTGTCCGTTTGCGCGAACACCTGAGTGCAGTTTTACCTGATTATATGGTGCCGGCGGCTTTTGTGCGTCTGGATGCCTTCCCGTTGATGCCGAACGGCAAGTTAGATCACTGGGCGTTACCGGCACCGGGGGAAGAAGATGTTGCCCGTCAGATTTATGCCGCCCCGCAAGGAGAGGCTGAGATGACCCTGGCCGCCATCTGGGGTGAGTTATTGGGCATTGAGCAGATCAGCCGGTATGACAGCTTCTTTGCGTTGGGCGGTCATTCATTGCTTGCCGTGCGCATGATTGAATGCTTGCGGCGTATCGGTTTGGGCATATCGGTACAAACGCTATTTCAGCATCCAACACTCTGTGTTCTGGCACCGTCTTTGGTTCAGCACAATGAAATTCTGGTGCCTGATAACCGTGTTACCCCGGATACGGTGGCGTTGACCCCGGACCTGTTGCCGTTGATTGATCTGACCCAGCCTGAAATTGATCTCATTGTCGGGCTGGTGCCTGGGGGGATCAATAATATTCAGGATATCTATGCGTTGTCGCCGTTGCAGGATGGCATTTTGTTCCACCATTTGCTGGAGAGTGAAGGCGATCCGTATCTGTTGATCAGTCAGATGGCTTTTGCTGACCGGACGCTGCTGGATAATTATTTGACGGCGGTTCAACAGATAATTGATCGGCACGATATTTTACGTACCGCCTTTATCTGGCAAGGATTGTCCGTGCCAGCGCAGGTGGTTTGGCGTCAGGCCCAATTATCCGTCACTGAATTGACGCTGGATCTGGCCGACGGGCCGATCAGTGACCCGTTAATCGGGCATTTTAACCCAGGTCATTATCGTCTTGATTTGGGCCGGGCACCTTTGCTGCATTTTGTGATTGTGCAGGAAGGCGTTGGGGGACGCTGGATCCTGTTTGGATATCAGCATCATCTGATTGGTGACCATACCACGCTGGAAGTGATGCATCGTGAAGTGCAGGCGTATCTTACCGGTCAGGAGGCGAGCCTGCCTGCACCGGTGCCGTTCCGCAATCTGGTGGCGCAGGCCAGATTCGGTATCAGTCAGGAAGCGCATACCCGTTTCTTTACCGAGATGTTATCGGAGGTCGATGAACCCACCCTGCCGTTCGGGTTGACGGAGGTGCATCATGATGGCTCGCAGGTGACGGAATCCCATCGGATGTTGACGAGCACACTGAATGACCGTTTGCGTCGTCAGGCCCGGTGTTTAGGCGTCAGTCTGGCAGCGCTGTGTCATCTGGCTTGGGCGCAGGTGTTATCGCGTACCTGTGGTCAGCAGAAAGTGGTGTTCGGCACCGTACTGTTTGGGCGTATGCAGGCGGGAGACGGTGCTGACAGCGGGATGGGATTGTTTATCAATACTTTGCCATTACGGTTGGATGTGGATGAGACCCCGGTACGAGATAGCGTACAGGCAGCCCATAACCGACTGGCTGGATTATTGGCTCATGAACATGCCTCACTGGCGCTGGCCCAGCGTTGCAGTAGTGTGTGCGGTGAGATCCCCTTGTTTAATAGTCTGTTGAACTATCGACATAATGCCTTGCCGGATACGTCGGATGAACTGATCAGCGGTATTGAATTTATTAGCGGACAGGAGCGGACCAACTATCCATTAGCGCTCTCGGTGGAGGATTTTGGTGGATCCTTGGGGCTGACGGCTCAGGTAGTGCAACCATTTGATCCGGACAGGATATGCGGTTATATGCAGCAGGCGCTAGAAAGTCTGATCGAGGTGTTGGAACAAGCTCCGGAGACCCCGGTACGGGCAATGAATATTTTGCCGGAAACGGAACGCACGTTGTTGCTGAAAACCTGGAATACCACGGAAACCGCGTATCCTGAGCAGTTATGCATTCATCAATTGTTTGAACAGCAAGCGAAGGAAAACCCAGAAGCTACGGCTTTGGTGTATGAAAACCAGCCCCTCAGTTATGCCGAACTGAATGCCCGGGCTAACCGGTTGGCTCATCAATTGATGGCGCTGGGTGTAGAGCCGGAACAGCGGGTGGCGATTTGTGTGGCCCGTTCCCCGGCAATGGTGGTGGGATTGCTGGCGGTATTGAAAGCCGGTGGCACTTATGTGCCACTGGATCCGGCCTATCCGGGTGAACGTCTGGCAAATATTCTGATCGATGCCACACCGGTTATCTTGTTGGCGGATAATGCCGGATGTGTCGTACTGGGTGAGAAAGTACCGGCAAGTCTGACGGTACTTGACCCGAATTTACAGCCAGACCAGCCGGACAGTAACCCACAGCTACCGGCATTGACCGCACGACATCTGGCGTATGTGATTTACACCTCCGGTTCGACTGGCACGCCAAAAGGGGTGATGGTCGAGCATCATAGTGTGGTTAATCTGGCTTTGGCACAAATTGCCCGGCTTGACGTGAGTGTAACTAGTCGGATCTTGCAATTTGTTTCCTTTGGTTTCGATGCCAGTGTCGCGGAAATGATGACTGCATTGGGCGCTGGGGCCAGCTTGGTTATTCCTGCCGACACGGTTCGTCAGGATCCGTTACGCCTTTGGCATTATCTGGAAGAACAGCAAGTGACGCACGCTTTCCTGACATCAGCTCTGCTCCAGGAAGGGGGCGATTTACCGGCGATGACGATCAAGCCAACATTGATACTGGGGGGTGAAGTGCCCAGCACGGCGCTGTTCCAGAAATTGTGTGGCAGGGTGAATCTGTTTAATGATTATGGTCCGACAGAAAGCACGGTGTGCGCCACCGCCTGGCATTGTCCACCAGACTATGCGGATACAGGGGTTCCTATCGGTCGCCCGACGGCCAACACGCGGGTTTATCTGTTGGATGCCTTCGGTCAGCCAGTAGCACTGGGAGCGGTGGGGGAATTGTATATTGGCGGCGCGGGTGTGGCGCGGGGTTATCTAAACCGCCCTGACTTGACGGCAGAACGTTTCCTTCTGGATCCGTTTAGCGATAAACCGGGTGCACGGATGTACCGAACTGGGGATTTGGTCCGCTACCTGCCGGACGGTAATCTGGTATTTGTTGGTCGTAATGACCAGCAGGTTAAAATCCGCGGTTTTCGTATTGAGCCGGGAGAAATCGAAGCGCGGCTAACAGAGCACCCGGCAGTACATGAAGCGCGGGTATTGGCGTTGGATGATGGGCAGGATAAACGGCTGGTGGCTTATGTGGTGGCACCAGAGGAAGACGGGCTGGTTAACAGTTTGCGTTGCCATCTGAGTACAATTTTGCCTGACTATATGGTGCCATCGGCCTTTGTGCGTTTGGATGTCTTCCCATTAACCCCGAACGGCAAGCTGGATCGCCGGCTGTTGCCGGCTCCGGGGGAGGGGGCGTTTGCCCGTCAGATTTATGCCGCCCCGCAAGGGAAGATAGAAACAATGCTGGCGGCAGTCTGGTGTGAGTTGCTGGGAGTTGAACAGGTTAGCCGGCATGACAGTTTCTTTGCGCTGGGTGGTCATTCACTCCTTGTTGTACGGATGATTGAACGATTGCGGCGTATCGGTCTGGGCGTATCGGTACAAACGTTATTCCGGCATCCAACACTTCATGTTTTGGCACAGTCTTTGGTTCAGCATGATGAAATTCCGGTGCCAGATAACCGTATTACACCGGATACGGTGGCGTTGACCCCGGATCTATTACCGTTAATTGATCTGACCCAGCCTGAAATTGATCACATTGTCGGGCTGGTGCCTGGGGGGATCAATAATATTCAGGATATCTATGCGTTGTCGCCGTTGCAGGATGGCATTTTGTTCCACCATTTGCTGGAGAGTGAAGACGATCCGTATCTGTTGATCAGTCAGATGGTTTTTGCTGACCGGACGCTATTGGATAATTATTTGACGGCGGTTCAACGAATAATTGATCGGCACGATATTTTACGTACCGCCTTTATCTGGCAAGGATTGTCTGTGCCGGCGCAGGTGGTTTGGCGTCAGGCCCAATTATCCGTCACTGAATTGACGCTGGATCCGGCCGATAGGCCGATCAGTGACCCGTTAACCAGCCGTTTTAACCCAAGTCATTATCGTCTCGATTTGAGCCGGGCACCTTTGCTGCATTATGTGATTGTGCAGGAAAGCACTGAGGGCCGCTGGATCCTGTTTGAATATCAGCATCATCTGATTGGTGACCATACCACGCTGGAAGTGATGGATCGCGAAGTCCAGGCGTATCTTACCGGTCAGGAAGCGCATTTGCCTGCGCCGGTGCCTTTCCGCAATCTGGTGGCGCAGGCCCGGCTCGGTATCAGTCAGGAAGCGCATACCCATTTCTTTACCGACATGCTGGCGGAGGTCGATGAACCCACCCTGCCGTTTGGGTTGACGGAGGTGTATCGTGATGGCTCACAGGTGACGGAATTCCAGCGGATGTTGACGAGCACACTGAATGACCGTTTACGTCATCAGGCCCGGTGTTTAGGTGTCAGTCTGGCAGCACTGTGTCATCTGGCTTGGGCGCAGGTGTTATCGCGTACCTGTGGTCAGCAGAAAGTGGTGTTCGGCACCGTGCTGTTTGGGCGTATGCAGGCAGGAGACGGTGCTGACAGCGGGATGGGATTGTTTATCAATACTTTGCCGTTACGGTTGGATGTGGATGAGACCCCGGTATGGGACAGTGTGCAGGCAGCCCATAACCGACTGGCTGGATTATTAGTACATGAACATGCCTCACTGGTACTGGCCCAGCGTTGCAGCGGTGTGCGGGGTGAGATCCCCTTGTTTAATAGTCTGTTGAACTATCGGCATAATGCCTTGCCGGACACGTCGGATGAACTGATCAGCGGTATTAAATTTATTAGCGGACAGGAGCGGACCAACTATCCATTGGCGCTATCAGTGGAGGATTTTGGTGGATCCCTGGGGTTGACGGCTCAGGTAGTGCAACCGTTTGATCCGGACAGGATATGCGGTTATATGCAACAGGCGCTGGAGAGTTTGGTCGCGGCGCTTGAGCAGGCCCCGGAGACCTCGGTACAGGCGCTGAATATCCTGCCTGAAACGGAACGCACGTTATTGCTGAAAACCTGGAATGCCACGGAAACCGCGTATCCTGAGCAGTTATGTATTCATCAATTGTTTGAACAGCAAGCGGAGGAAAACCCAGAGGCTACGGCTTTGGTGTATGAAGAGCAGACTTTCAGTTATGCCGAATTAAATGCCTGTGCCAACCGGCTGGCACATCAGTTGATCGCACTGGGTGTCGTACCCGACCAGCGGGTGGCAATTTGTGTGACCCGTTCCCCGGCAATGGTGGTGGGATTGCTGGCAGTATTAAAAGCGGGTGGTGCTTATGTGCCACTGGACCCGGCCTATCCGGGTGAGCGTTTGGCGAATATTCTGATCGATGCCACGCCGGCTATTTTGTTGGCGGATAATGTCGGACGTACAGCGTTGGGTGAGAAGGCACTGACAGAACGGGTTTTGCTTGACCCGAGTAGCCTGTTTGACCAGCCGGACAGCAATCCGCAGACACCTGAACTGACTGCACGACATCTGGCGTATGTAATTTACACCTCCGGTTCGACCGGCACGCCGAAAGGGGTGATGGTCGAGCATCATAGTGTGGTTAATCTGGCTTTGGCACAAATTGCCCGGCTTGACGTGAGTGTAACCAGTCGGGTATTGCAATTTGTTTCCTTCGGTTTCGATGTCAGTGTCGCGGAAATGATGACTGCATTGGGCGCTGGGGCCAGTTTGGTCATTCCAGCCGACACGGTTCGTCAGGATCCGTTACGCCTTTGGCATTATCTGGAAGAACGGCAAGTGACGCACGCTTTCCTGACACCGGCTTTGCTCCAGGAAGGGGGTGATTTACCGGCGATAACGATCAAGATAACATTGGTATTGGGGGGTGAAGCGCCCAGTACGACGTTGCTCCAGGTGTTGTGTGACCGGGTAAATCTGTTTAATGATTATGGCCCGACAGAAAGCACAGTGTGCGCCACCGCCTGGCATTGTCCACCAGACTATGCGGCGGATACAGGGGTTCCTATCGGGCGTCCGACAGCCAACACGCGGGTTTATCTGTTGGATGCCTTCGGTCAGCCAGTAGCACTGGGAGCGGTGGGGGAATTGTATATTGGCGGCGCGGGTGTGGCGCGGGGTTATCTAAACCGCCCTGACTTGACGGCAGAACGTTTCCTTCTGGATCCGTTTAGCGATAAACCGGGTGCACGGATGTACCGAACCGGGGATTTGGCCCGTTACCTGCCGGACGGCAACCTGGTGTTTGTTGGCCGTAATGACCAGCAGGTTAAAATCCGTGGTTTCCGTATTGAGCCGGGAGAAATTGAAGAGCGACTAACAGAACACCCGGCAGTACGTGAAGCGCGGGTATTGGCGTTGGGTGACGGGGCGGATAAACGGCTGGTCGCCTATGTGGTGGCCCCGGCGGAGGACGGGCAGATTGACAGCCTGCATTCCTGCCTGAGAGCTGCTTTGCCTGACTATATGATACCGGCGGCTTTTGTACGCTTGGAGGCTTTTCCGTTAACTCCTAACGGTAAGCTGGATCGTCGGGCATTGCCGGTTCCGGGGGAAGAAGCCTTTGCCCGTCAGCGCTATGAAGCCCCGCAGGGGGAAGCTGAAATTGCGCTGGCCGCTATTTGGCGTGAGTTGCTGGGGATTGAACAGATTGGCCGGTATGACAATTTCTTTGCGCTGGGTGGCCATTCGCTGCTGGCGGTGCGGATGATGAACCGGGTAGCGGCGTTAGGTATCGAACTGCCACTGAACACGTTATTTGAAGCCCCCACTTTAATCGCCTTTGCTGAGGTAATGCGTGCCCAGTTTGATGAACAGCACAAAGTATTGCCTGTCATCATGCCGATATCCCGTGAGGGGGGGCTACCGCTATCATTTGCCCAACAGCGTCTGTGGTTCCTTGCCCAGTTTGAGGGGGTTAGTGATACCTATCATATTCCGATGGTACTGCGCTTGTGTGGTCAGTTGGATATCGTTGCCTGGCAGCAGGCGCTCGACACGTTGTTTGCCCGCCATGAAGCGTTACGTTCGGTCTTTGTCTCCGTTGACGGTCAGCCACAAGTACAACTGTTGGCGGCGGATCGTGGCTTGCCGTTGTCTCAATATGACCTGCGTGGGACACCGGATGCTGAAACCGTGCTTGAACGCCTGAGTGTCGGGGAAGTCCGCACGTCATTTGACCTCTGTCATGGTCCGCTTATTCGTGCTTCTCTGATCCGACTCACAGATGATGAACACCAGTTCTTGCTCACCCAGCATCACATTGTGTCAGACGGCTGGTCTGTAGGCGTGTTGATGAGTGAGTTAAGTGCTCTCTATACCGCTTTTCTTGCTGGGCAATCTGACCCGCTACCGCCATTGGCGATCCAATACCCTGATTACGCTGCCTGGCAGCGTCAGTGGCTGCCAGCTGAACGGGTTCAAGTCCAATCTGACTATTGGCGTACCATGCTGGCTGACGCGCCGGTGTTGCTGGATTTGCCAACCGATCGACCACGTCCTCCCCTGCAATCATTTGCGGGGAATATGGTGCCCATCGATCTGGATGCGGAATTGACGCAATCCCTTAAGCGCTTGAGCGAACAGCAAGGCGTCACGTTATTCATGACGCTGTTGTCAGCCTGGGCGACGGTCCTGTCGCGCTTGTCAGGTCAGGAGGATGTGGTTATTGGCACACCGAGTGCAGGCCGCAGTCGCCAGGAGGTGGAATCCCTGATTGGTTTCTTTGTCAATACGCTGGCTTTACGTATTGATTTATCGGGGGCACCAAATGTGATTGAGTTGCTGGCGCGTATGCGGCAAACCGCATTGGCGGCACAAGAGCATCAGGATTTACCGTTTGATCAGGTGGTGGAAATTGTACAACCACCGCGCAGACTGGCACATACCCCGCTGTTCCAGGTGATGTTTGCCTGGCAAAATAATGAGAGCCCGCCATGGGAACTGCCCGAGTTGGCTGTCTCATCGGTTGATCCGGTTCTTGATATAGTCAAGTTTGATCTGGAACTGGAACTGTCTGAGGAAGAAGAGCGGATTGTGGGTACACTGAGTTACGCTACCGCTCTGTTTGATCAATCCACAATCGAGCGCTATGTGGGGTATCTGCACACGGTACTGCGAGTCATGGTGGCTCATCCTCAACGGCCGGTTGGGGAAATCGATATTTTAGCTCCGGCAGAGCGCAGGCTGCTGATGGCAACCTGGAACGCTACTGAAACAGCTTATCCTGACCTGTTGTGCATTCATCAGTTATTTGAACAACAGGCAGAGAAAACGCCAGATGCGACGGCACTGATGCATGAAGATCAGACTCTCAGCTATGCCGAACTGAATGCCCATGCTAACCGGCTGGCACATCAACTGATTGTATTGGGCGTGGAACCGGATCAGCGGGTAGCGATTTGCGTGTCACGTTCATCGGCAATGGTGGCGGGATTGCTGGCAGTATTAAAAGCCGGTGGCGCTTATGTTCCATTGGATCCGGCCTATCCGGGTGAACGTTTGGTGCATATTCTGATGGATGCTGCGCCGGCTATTTTGTTGACGGATAATATCGGGCGTACAGCGTTGGGTGAGGAAGCACTTACAGGATTCACCGTGCTTGACCTGAATTCATTACCAGCCCAGCCGGACAACAACCCACAGGTACCGGCATTGACTGCACAGCATCTGGCCTATGTGATTTACACCTCCGGTTCGACCGGCAAGCCGAAAGGGGTGATGGTCGAGCATCATAGTGTGGTTAATCTGGCTTTGGCACAAATTGCCCGGCTTGACGTGAGTGTAACCAGTCGGGTATTGCAATTTGTTTCCTTCGGTTTCGATGTCAGTGTCGCGGAAATGATGACTGCATTGGGCGCTGGGGCCAGTCTGGTCATTCCAGCCGACACGGTTCGTCAGGATCCGTTACGCCTTTGGCATTATCTGGAAGAACGGCAAGTGACGCACGCTTTCCTGACACCGGCTTTGCTCCAGGAAGGGGACGATTTACCGGCGATAACGATCAAGCCAACATTGGTATTGGGGGGTGAAGCGCCGAGCACGGCGTTGCTCCAGGTGTTGTGTGACCGGGTAAATCTGTTTAATGATTATGGCCCGACAGAAACCACGGTGTGCGCCACCGCCTGGCATTGTCCACCAGACTATACGGATACAGGGGTTCCTATCGGGCGTCCGACAGCCAACACACGGGTTTATCTGTTGGATGCCCAGGGCCAGCCGGTACCTTTGGGGGGCGTCGGTGAGCTGTATATTGGTGGCGCGGGTGTGACACGGGGTTATCTAAACCGCCCTGACTTGACGGCGGAACGTTTCCTCCTGGATCCCTTTAGCAATAAACCGGGTGCACGCATGTACCGAACCGGGGATTTGGCCCGTTACCTACCGGACGGTAATCTGGTATTTGTTGGTCGTAATGACCAGCAGGTTAAAATCCGCGGCTTCCGTATTGAGCTGGGAGAAATCGAAGCGCGGCTAACAGAGTACCCGTCAGTACGTGAAGCGCGGGTGTTGGCGTTGGGTGATGGGCGGGATAAACATCTGGTGGCTTATGTGGTGGCTGAGGTAAATGACAGATTAGCGGCCAATTTGCGCGCTCATCTGAGTACACAATTGCCTGATTATATGGTGCCAAGTGCTTTTATGCGTCTGGATGCCTTCCCGCTGACCCCGAATGGCAAGCTGGATCGTCAGGCATTACCTGCACCGGACGAAAAAGCTGTTGCCCATCAGGTTTACGTTTCTCCGTATGGGGAAACAGAAACGGCATTGGCGGCGATTTGGTGTGAATTGCTGGGGGTTGAGCAGGTCAGCCGGCACGACAGCTTCTTCGCACTGGGCGGTCACTCACTGCTTGCCGTGCGCATGATAAATCTTGCCGCCAGTCAGGGGATGATTTGTACATTGAATGCTGTGTTCCAATGCCCGGTATTGTCAGAATTGGCGGCGAAGATCACCTCAGATTTGCAGTCTCAGTCACAAAGCAGTGCCATACCGGTGCGAACAGGTGGAACAGAGTTGCCGTTGTTCTTTGTGCCCAGTGGAATGGAAGACTATTCTTATGTCTTCGCGCTGGCTCAACATATCCAGTCAAGCTATCCGATTTATACGGTATCTTGGTCGTCCATCAGTGATGAAACGGTGCCAACGATGGAAGAGCAAGCGGCCAGCATGATCAGCTTGATGAAAGCGGTTCAATCGGCAGGTCCGTATCGGATATGTGGTTACTCTTCCGGCGGTATATTGGCTTATGCCATTGCCCAGCAGCTTTTGCATACTGGTGAGACGGTGAACTTCCTGGGATTGATTGATACGCCAGCACCTCATTATGTCAGCGAACAGCCTGTGCAGCCTAAACATCAGTTCTTTGCTGAGTTGGCAAAGCAGTCTGGGGAGGAACGCCCAGAAGAGGTTGCGGCGTTGTACCGGCAAATTGATGAACTGAATTTGGTGCAATTTATTGCAGCAGCGCAAGAATTAGCATTATACCCCGCCAATCTGCGCCCTGATTTAGTTGCAAAAAGTTGGCAGCAGATAGAGCGTTATGCGCAAATAGTCGGAAATTATGAGCCGCAAGGACTAGCGGTAACGCTGCATCAGTTTTATGCGACGGAACTTCCCCCTGCGAGTCCTTTTGTTACGGATGAAAAACCGAAACTGTTAACTGTCGATCGATCATTAGGTTGGGGACAAGTCATGCCTGATTCTTTACTCCAATTGATTGCTGTTCTGGGTGACCATTTTAGTTTATTGGAGAATAAGGCTCATAGAATTGCTTTAGCTCAAGCGTTGAATAAGGTGTTGGCAATCGGTTGTGATGAGGAGACACTGTAATACGGGTATATTAAGGAATATTGAATAATTTAACGTTGGTGTGATAATCCGGTATACATTGTTTATACCGGATTTTTTCGAGTTAGAACAGAATAGGGAAAGGGATCATTTCCATAAATAATTGTCTTTGGATCGTCTCTTATCTGTTTTTCTACCCAAGTAAATCATTAGGATAAAGCAGAATATGATCAAGTTGTTACAAATAATCCAGCCAGACAGTGATCTGTTATTGCTTGAAATCCAAGAAAGTTCACACATGGCTAATCTTCTTGGCAGGATAGTTAATTTTGTATTAAGTTGTCGTCAGATTGTTCACTTATTTTGTTATTTTGATGATAGATTCCCCCGGTTTTTACAAAATTAAATTCCGTCAAATTTTATTTTACATTTGAATAGATAAATTTCTGGCGTTATTAATGAATAATTATTTATTTATTTTTTTCATCTATATGTAGCAGGTCTAATGTATTCACTATTTATTCATTTATTATTCACTTAATGCGCATAAGTTGTGCATAAAAATACTTATTGGAATTTTGAACGAGATCAAAAAGTATTTTTTTTGTTTATAACTTGTATTGACTTTGTTAAGCGCGAGCAACAGTATCTGTCCAATGGTTGAGCAACTATTTTTCGAAAATAGTGATGAGGATTAATAAGAATAATACTAACGAGATCCTGTAATTTTATTATTTTTAAGGTTTTTTAGGTTTCAACTCAGTAAACCTTTTATCTCGGTATTCATTAATAATTTGTGTAAGTATGAGATGAAAAATGGTGCGGGGCATATTGCTTTCACTCATCCGAATACGCTCTATTTTAAGGGGAAATGATCTATGTCAGAAAATATTCAGAGAAGTTGGTTTGATCACTATATGGTACCTTGTTTTTCTCCTGCCAAGTTCATACCTGTTCGGGCGGAAGGTTCGAGAGTATGGGATCAGGATGGCAAGGAATATATTGATCTTGCTGGTGGAATTGCGGTTAATTCATTAGGTCACGCCCATCCCGAATTAAAGGCTGAGTTAATTTCTCAGATTGAAAAAATATGGCATATAGGAAATGGTTACACTAATGAGCCGGTGCTGAAATTAGCAAAGAAACTCGTGGAAAATACGTTTGCTGATAAAGTGTTTTTCTGCAATTCAGGGGCAGAAGCTAACGAGGCGGCATTAAAATTAGCCAGAAAATATGCCGCTGATAAATATGGAAAAAATAAGAACGAGATTATCTCATTTAAAGATTCTTTTCATGGCAGGACATTATTTACTGTTACGGTAGGAGGACAACCAAAATATTCACAAGATTATGCTCCTCTTCCTCAAGAAATTACGCATCTTCCTTATAACGATGTGTCTGCGATCAGAGAACACATTTCTGAACATACTTGTGCGGTTATTGTCGAGCCGATTATCGGTGAAGGCGGCGTTATTCCCGCCGATCCTGCATTTTTGCAGGAATTACGTACATTATGTGATCGTTTTCAAGCGCTGCTCATTTTTGATGAAATTCAGACTGGCATGGGTCGTACCGGCTATCTTTATGCTTATCAGGAATATGGTGTTGAGCCTGATATTCTTACCAGTGCCAAAGGTCTCGGAGGGGGGTTCCCTATCGGTGCCATGTTGACAAAACAACCTATTGCAGAAGTTTTTCAACCTGGAACACACGGCACGACGTTTGGCGGTAATCCTTTGGCCGCCGCTGTTGCCAATAAGGTGCTTTCAATTATTAACCAGACAGAGCTCCTCACCGGAGTTCAGCAGCGTCATGAATATTTCATGGATAAGTTATCGGAATTGAATCAGCGCTATCAACTATTCAGTTGTTTGCGGGGCAAAGGGCTGCTTTTAGGCGCTGAATTGAATCAAGCCTGGCAGGGTAAGGCGAAACAATTAACCAATATAGCCGCAGAGGAAGGATTAATTGCCTTGATTGCCGGCCCGGATGTATTGCGCTTTGCGCCAGCATTAAACATCGAATTTGCTGATATTGATGAAGGTCTGGTTCGCCTTGAAAGCGCCATCATGCGGTTCGTGGGTTAATGGTAAGTTGAAGGTGACGTTATGATGCTTTTCCGAACTGTCCGGCATAGTGACTTAAATGGTATTCAGTCCTTATCTGAACGCGCTGGTATAGGTCTGACATCTTTACCAAATAACCTGGAGCAATTACGTTCACGTATTTCACGTAGCGTGGATACTTTCGATGGAAAACTGGCCAGGGCCCAGCAGGGATTCCTTTTTGTACTGGAAAATACCAGCGAGAATCGTGTCGTGGGTGTCAGCGCCATAGAAGCGGCAGTAGGGCTGGAGGAGCCGTTTTATAACTTTCGTGTACAAAGAACCATTCGTTCGTCACGTGAGTTAGGAATCTATAAAGTTATTGAAGCGTTATCGCTGGAACAAGATCAGACCGGTAACAGCGAATTATGTACCTTGTTCTTGGATCCGGAATATCATAAAGGGAAAAACGGCACGTTTCTTTCTAAAGCGCGTTTCCTTTTTATTGCGGCATTCAGGGATCTATTTTCTAAAATAATATTTGCTGAAATGCGTGGTGTCGCAGATGAGAAAGGAAATTCACCTTTTTGGAATGCGCTGGGACAGCACTTTTTTGGTATTCCTTTTTCCCAGGCAGACTATTTAACGGGTATTGGATCGAAAACCTTCATTGCCGAATTGATGCCCCTTCATCCTGTTTATATATCCCTATTACCCGCTGAGGCGCAGCGGGTAATAGGGCAGGTTCATGAAAAAACAGTCCCGGCCCGTACGATCCTTGAAAAAGAAGGTCTGGCCTATGAAGGCCATATCGATATTTTTGATGCGGGCGCTTTACTACAAGCCGAGATTGACCGGATACGCGCAGTAAAAGAGAGCCGGCTTGTTCCTGTCAGCCGGGTTAAGTCAATTGCCAGAACCGGTGGGGTACCTTGCATCATTGCTAATCAGCGCTTTAGTGACTTTCGGGCGCTATTACTGAATGTTGCGTATGACAGCGATGAGATTTCTTTAACATCAGCGGAAATGGATGCACTCCAAATCAATGACCAAAATCAGGTACGACTCGTCACTCTTTTTCCAAGGGAACACTAAGATATGAATCATAAAGTACATTACATTGGGGGCGAATGGGTTAAGGGACAAGGTGAGTTGATGACTAAATTCGCCCCAATAGATCAGAAAATTCTGTGGCAAGCTAACAGCGCTGATCCTTCTCAAGTTAGAGCAGCTTGCCAGTCTGCCCGTGAAGCGTTTTATTCGTGGTCACATTTGCCGGTTGGCGAGCGAATTAAGATTGTCCAGAAGTTTGCTGCTTTGCTCAATGACGAGACAGAGGCTTTGGCGCGGGTTATCAGTCAGGAAACCAGCAAGCCATTATGGGAAGCGCGTACTGAAATACAATCTATGATAGGTAAGGCGGCGATTTCTATCGAAGCATGGGAACAACGCACCGGAGAGTCAGAAATCATTATGCCGGACGGCCGGGCCTTACTGCGCCATCGCCCTCATGGTGTGATGGCGATTTTTGGTCCGTATAATTTTCCGGGTCACTTACCGAATGGTCATATTATCCCTGCGCTTATTGCCGGTAATACGCTGGTGTTTAAACCGAGTGAACTGACACCGATGACTGCGGAAGAGACCGTAAAACTGTGGGAAAAAGCCGGTTTGCCCGCCGGTGTGCTTAATCTGGTTCAGGGCGCGCGCAATACCGGCACGGCGCTGCTGGAGGACAAACAGATCGATGGGGTGCTGTTTACCGGGAGCGCCAATACTGGCTTTCACTTTCACCGCATGTTTGGCGGTCAGCCAGAGAAAATGCTGGCCCTTGAAATGGGAGGGAACAACGCACTGATCGTAGATGCCTGTGATGATATTGATGCTGCCGTTTACACCATTGTGCAGTCAGCATTTATCTCCGCCGGCCAACGTTGCACTTGTGCCCGCAGATTACTGGTAAAAAATGGCGTGCACGGGGATACGGTGATTAAGCGTCTGGTGGCGGTGACTGAACAGATTGTTCCAGCTCATTGGGATGCACAACCCCAACCTTTTATGGGTGGCGTCATTTCTTTACAGGCGGTTCAGAATCTGTTGGAAGCGCAAGATCAGCTGCAAAAACTCGGTGGGATTTCGCTGGTTTCGTTGGAACAACGCGATCCTCAATCAACGTTGCTGACACCCGGAATTATTGATGTTAGCCAGGTGGCTGATGTGCCTGATGAAGAGTACTTTGGCCCGCTACTCACTCTTATGCGTTATGACACGTTTGATGAAGCACTGGCAATGGCGAATAACACCCGGTTCGGATTGGCTACTGGTTTGATTTCGCCGGATGCTTCGCTGTTCCAACGCCTGTCAGAAGATGCGAGAGCCGGAATTGTCAACTGGAATAAGCCGTTGACGGGGGCTTCCAGTAAAGCGCCTTTTGGTGGCATTGGTGCTTCGGGAAACTTCCGCCCCAGCGCTTATTATGCGGCTGATTACTGCGCTTGGCCTATGGCATCTCTGGTTACTGACAAACTCGCTTTACCTGAAACGCTTGCGCCGGGGATCCATTTCCCTGATTAACTTATACAATCTTTCCAGAGGTATCTATGTCCGGTTTTGAAGCAAACTTTGATGGTTTGGTTGGTCTGACTCATCATTACGCAGGGCTTTCAGTCGGCAATAAAGCATCTATACATAATCGGGACCGGGTGTCTAACCCACGCAAAGCTGCGCTTCAAGGGCTGATGAAAATGAAAGCGCTGGCTGATGCGGGGTTTGTTCAGGGAGTACTGCCACCACAACAACGTCCCAATATTCCAGCCTTACGTAATTTAGGTTTTACGGGCAGTGATGAACAGATACTTGATAAAGCCGCTCAATATTCTCCAGCGTTATTATCAAAATTGAGTTCTGCTTCATCAATGTGGACAGCTAACGCGGCAACGGTGTCCCCTTCGGCGGATAGTGCTGACCGACGGGTACATTTCACCGTGGCAAATTTAAATAACAAACTGCACCGTTCGCTGGAAGCAGAAACCACGGCAGCCGCGTTAAAAGCCACTTTTGCTAATCAAAATCATTTTGTCCATCATCAGTCGCTTGTGCAGCATGAAAATTTCGGTGATGAAGGGGCGGCAAACCATAATCGCCTCGGGGGTGAATATGATACGCCAGGTGTGCAGGTATTTGTCTATGGCCGTAGCGCGTTTCGTGGTAGTCCGGTGCCCCAGCGCTATCCCGCACGGCAAACACTGGAAGCAAGTGAAGCCATTGCACGGCTGCATCAGCTTAATCCGGCACAAACCGTTTTTGTGCAGCAAAACCCGGTCGCCATTGACAGCGGTGTTTTCCATAATGATGTGATTGCGGTGAGCAACCGAAATGTCCTTTTTCATCATCAGTATGCTTATCTGGATCAGGATCAGGCTTTGGCTGAAATTAAAGAGAAAATGGCGGTATTGGGACATGATTTTGTCGCAATTGAAGTCTCTTCCGAGCAGGTCAGTATCAAAGATGCGGTCGATTCTTATCTCTTTAATAGTCAATTACTGAGTAAAGCTGATGGAAAAATGATGATTGTTGTGCCGGAAGAGTGCCGCCAGAGTGCAGTTGTCTGGGCCTATTTACAGTCACTGACTGCGCAAACGTCATCACCCATTAATGAAGTCTGCGTTTTTGATCTGCGGGAAAGTATGCGTAATGGCGGCGGCCCGGCCTGTTTACGTCTGAGGGTGGTGCTAAATGATGCTGAATTTAACGCGGTCAATCCTGCGACAATAATGAATCCCCGGCTTTATAAGAGCCTGACTCAATGGATAGAACAGCACTATCGTGATGAGTTATCTGCTGGCGATCTGGTTGATCCCCAATTACTGCGTGAAGTTTATACCGCTTTGGATGAGCTTACGCAGATCCTGCATTTGGGGTCGATCTATGAATTTCAACGCTAAATTGGAGCAGATATGGATCTGTTAACCGCATTGCTTGAAAAGAAACTGGCCGACCACTTGACGTTTCCAGAAACAATGAATGCGAGCTGGCTGGCAGAAGGGGTATTGCAACTCATTCCCCATGTTCCCCATGAAGGAAAAAACCGGTCTCTGGTTATTTCCGCAGGTATTCACGGTAATGAAACCGCGCCCATTGAAATACTGATTCAATTACTGGCACAGTTGGCAGATGGCACGTTGCCACTAAAAAATAACCTGCTGATTATCTTTGGTAACTTACCGGCTATGCGGGTGAATCGACGTTATCTGCATAACGATTTGAATCGTATGTTTGGTGGTCGTTATCTGGATTTCCCTTTGGGAAATGAGCGATCACGCGCGGCTGAACTTGAAAATATTGTCAGTCGCTTTTTTGCTGAATCCTCCGTATCTTCGACAAATATGCGCTGGCATATTGATTTGCATACCGCTATACGTGCTTCTCATCATGAACAATTTGCATTGTTACCGGCTCAAAGCCGTCCATTTTCTGCCGAATTTATGCAATGGTTGAATGACAGCGATATTGATGCGCTGGTTTATCATCGTTCAAAAGGAGGAACTTTCAGCCATTTTCTGCATGAAAAATTTGGGGCGGATAGCTGTACGATGGAAATGGGTAAGGCAATGCCTTTTGGTCGCAATGATTTAAAACGGTTCCAAAAAATGGCGGATTCCCTTTGTGGCTTAATCTCTTTATCGCCAATAGCCACACGAATTAAACCTGAACTGAAACATTACCAGGTAATGGATGCCATTATTAAGAACGATGAAAGTTTCCAGCTTCATATTCCCGCAGACACCATGAATTTCACTGAATTGCCAGAGGGATTTGAAATTGCCAGCCAGCATGATCGCCATTGGCAAATTAAATTTCCGGCGAAATTTATTTTATTTCCTAATGCTGAGGTTGCTAATGGATTGCGGGCGGGATTGTTACTTGCCTTAAATGAAAAAAATAATTAAATAAAACATAACTCCATTTTCTTTCTGAAGCAGTGGCAACGTCTTCTTCAGAAAGATTCAGCGGTCTGTTTCTTCGCTTTAATGACGGACGGGTATTATCATGATAAAAAATAATAAAAATCAACAAAACATTTCGGCAGAAAAATGTTCTGGTTCGCAAGAGCTTCATCGGGGATTGAGTGCACGCCATATTCAGTTAATTTCCATTGGCGGTGCTATTGGTACAGGCTTATTTATGGGGTCAGGAAAGACTATTGCCGTATCCGGTACATCGATCATTATTACCTATGCGATTGTGGGTTTTTTTGTCTATATGGTGATGCGGGCGATGGGGGAATTACTTCTCACTAAACTGAATTATCGCTCTTTTGCTGATTTCGTGTCTGATTATTTAGGGACGAAAGCCAGCTTTTTTCTTGGCTGGACTTACTGGATGAGTTGGATTGTATCCTGTATTGCTGATGTTGTTGTTTGTGGTGGATATATTCAATATTGGTTCCCGGGTGTTTCTCTTTGGGTACCTGCGTTTTTGACTCTGGGTTTACTTTGTACTTGCAACCTGCTTTCTGTACGGTTATTTGGCGAAGCTGAATTCTGGTTCGCCATTATTAAGGTGGTTGCGATTTTGGCGTTGATTATTGTGGGTATCGGTATGGTAATGATAGGTTGGCAATCACCGGATGGTATGACGGCATCGGTTAATAACCTGACTGATCCATCAGTATTTCTGCCGAATGGCATTTTTGGTTTTTTTGCCGGTTTCCAGATAGCGATCTTTTCTTTTACGGGTGTTGAGCTGGTGGGCACCATGACAGCGGAAACAAAAGATCCGGAAAAGATATTGCCGAAAGCGATTAATAATATTCCGATAAGGATCATTATCTTTTATATTTTCTCCATGTTAAGCATCATTGCGGTGACTTCTTGGGGGAGGATTTCATCTGAAACCAGTCCTTTTGTGACCTTATTTGCTTTGGCTGGTTTACCTGCCGCAGCCGCTATTGTGAACTTTGTTGCATTAACGTCGGCAATGTCCTCCGCTAACAGTGGGTTATACGCCTGTACGCGTATGCTTTATGGTTTATCAACTGAAAGAAATGCCCATCGGAAATTTAAAATTCTGTCTCGTAATACCGCGATTCCTGTACATAGCCTGATATTTTCTGGCTTCTGTATGATCGTTGGTACGTCACTTTTATTTATCATGCCGAATGTCATGAGATTATTTACTATTGTATCAACCGTTGCCTCTATTATGGTTATTTATAGCTGGTGTATGATATTGATTGCTTATTTAGCTTATCGTAAACATCATCCTGATCTGCATCAGCGCTCAATATTTAAGATGCCTCTGGCGGTACCAATGACCTGGATAACATTGGTTTTTTTCGCCCTGACCATCGTCGTCATGGTTTTTGATCCGGATACACTGGTTGCACTCTGTGGCACCCCTTTATGGTTTATTGCGTTAAGTCTTTTATGGCGTATAAAGAAGAAAAATGAAGCGCGGGAAGAACAACGCTATCAGGCAGCAAAAGAGGGTTTTCGTTTATAGGCAGATGGTGGGATTATTATTTTATTATTTACGTAAGCTATATTGGTGGTAATATATGAACCAAGCATTTGTGCATATATTACCATCTTATATTTAAGATTCACTCCTCGTTTCATGATCACGATAATCTTTATCCGGAGGATTACAGGTTATTTTTGAAGTAAGATTGTAATTTCCATTTTTGGATACTCTGACAAAATCTACGCTTACTTGTAGAGCATAATTTATTGCAGTACCGAGTATAGTAAGTAGACCTGTTAGCTCTTTTGAAGAAGTTGTGGCTCCATCAAGTACGAAATTGTAATAATTATTTTCTTTGTCTACCAATGTGAATGACACAGATACCTCACCATCGCCGATAGTAACAGGAAAAGTATAGTATTTAATGACGCCAGATACTCTTTCATTTATTTTTAAGATATTGGTGTTTTTCATGTATCCTCCATATATTTTCCCACGCAACGGATTTTATTGTACGCAAATCAATTGTATATTTTTAGGTGTAAATCTTTCTTATACTTTATGTATACCCAGCCGGAAATTTTGTATGGGTATATAAAAATAATAGAGTTTTGGATTTAGTATTTAATTCATACGCCTCCGAATTGATTAACAGCGGCATTGTAATGTTTTTTTAACAAACTGGTCTCAGTGTAATTAACTGATCTTGATTGAATATCAATTGTCGTATCCTTTCCTGGATTTTTCTTACCTTTTCCTTTCCAATTTACAATTTGAAGCCTCCAATCGACTACTGCTTCACCAATAGCATCAACGTTATCGCCATCAGGGTTAAGGGCGATTTGGATGGCTGTTGTTTTTTGACCAGAGTCGAAATCTGCTTTGTCATCCGAGCTCAATCCGGCAAGCCAACCACTCATAATAGACTCCATGCTTTTCTTATCAAGTGGAGAAATCAGTGTTGCTGATGTTATATACGCGGCTTTAACAAATGCCTCTTTGATTGCATCCACAGTTGAATAATAAGCCTTGTTATGAGATATCATGGAGACCTGACCAGGGAAATCCTTGTATTGGGTTTTAAGCCAGTTAAAAATTTCTTCATTTTTGGTAATGTAATCTAGCTGTCTCATTTCATGTAGCGCTCCATCAGGCTCCCAAAGCCCCTTGGATATTGCGACGACGGAGTCATGAAGGTGATTAATTCCGAATGCTTGGTACGCTCCATTATATAATTGTGATCTAACATCTGTAATGTATTGCTGAAGTTTATCTAGGGTTGTATCTTCGCAGGTAAGACCAAGGATAGTTAACGTGTTTTTCAAACTTTCGGCAGTGACTTGATCTGGGGTGATACTGTATAGCTTAAAGGGGAATCCGCCTTCTTTGATGACCATAATTTTCTCCATATAATTTAATGGGATGTTTTTATTAATATATAATTTGATGATAAACCCTATTTTCACTATTCTTTTTAATTAAGCTCAGAGACAACTTCGGTGGTTATTTCCATGATCCTCTTGGAAAAGAGGGATAACGAAATTATATTCTCATTTTAATAATTCAAAATGCATCAAAACCACATCAATACTGAGATTTAATTATTATAAGTATTAGGCTATTAATTATTAATAGCAAACTCAATTTTGTGTTTAAAATCACATTTTATAAAAATAAATAGATTCTCACCCAATTTCATTTTTACTGTAATTGTGAATATAGCTGAGTAAGTTCTCTCTGAATTATTTTCTCACATTGAATGAATCGGGTATTATTTACCAAAGAATGAAACCGTACCGGTAAAGTAAAAAAAAGAATGATGTGATATTTATCAATATATTAATTCTTAAGTGCTTATATATTATTTCCGTTGACAGTTATTTTACAAGAGATATAAATAATTATTTGACTTTATTATTAAAATGTTTTTTTATAAAAGTAACTGTAGATAGAGTATTTAGATTGTTATGGCATAAAAATAATGATTATTCTATTGTGTGTATAATATTGTGGTAATTTTCAGTTATTTATTTTTATCTTGTTTTTTAATATTTCAACAAGTTTTTTTAACTTAGTCATTCTTGAATTTGTTTTTTATGATTGTGTCATCTATCTTTATTTAAAGGTGGGTAATAATGAGAGAGGCTAACGAAATAATCTTATATTAATGGCATAATCAGTTTTATAGTGGGATAGTGTTTTAAATTACTATTATGTGTTTTTTAATTAAAAATTTATTTACTTATTGGAAGGAGTGGCTTTGTTTGTGACAGGTGCTAGCGTAATTGTTGTGGCTGGTGCTATGCTTCTTGTGGGAGTGTTAACGGTATATACACTTGATATTATAGATAAGAAATTTAAAATTAGTGAAACTGTCATTAATTTACTCAAAAAAGAAATGGAGAGAAAACTAAAAGCACCAGAAATTAATTTTAATCAATTTCTTTATAACTGGGGTCGTTATTGGAAATAGAAAGAAAGTTATACATATTATCGGCGCTTTTGCTGTTTTTCTTTTAGCATTATCAGGTTTCTCTTTGACCGGAGAAAATTTAATTTCTTTAGTTAAAATGGATGAAAAAATAACATTTTCAAGTAGTGTTTTTATGATACTTTTTCCTTTGCTTTCATACCTTATGATTTTTGTTGTTTTTTTTAATGTAACAAGCCGTTGCCAAAAATATCATGATAGTTTTATTAATTATTTTGGGTTTATTGCTATTGTTTCAATTTTTTTAAGTTTCCCAATATCTTTATACGTAAATTATAAATTAAAAAGTGATAATTATTTGGTATGTGAAAAAATATACTGGATGTCCCCTAATACTTATGTAAAAGATATTAAGCTATGTGATTAATATTATTTACTTACCTATGAGAACCTAGTCTATGTAATTATTAGCCTTAAATTTTTGCAAATAAATATAAATGCGAAGTGTCTCATATATGAGGCACAATTAAATTGTTTTTTGCAGTTCATTGAGCGCAGCCTGAGCCAGAAAACCACTTCTGCTGCCATATTCAGGATGATCATGAATAATCATGTCAATACGGTATAACAAACGATGTGGAAGAGTAATATTGATACGTTCTGCTCTGTCATCGAATTTATCCACATTGATATAAATTAAGACCCATTGACCACCAGAATAATCACAAATATTTTGTCAGGCTGTTTATGATGCTATACCGTACCAATGTGTATTAACACAAGAATCTGCAATTGTTATTAATAATTATCGGGCATTACATTGTCGTGATATCGTAAAAGACAATCGTCGATTGTTAGTACGGTTATTTGGCCTCTCGAAATATACGGAAGGTATTGTCATTTCAGATGATCCTTTATTACTTGAGGGATAGATAATTGTTCATTATGTCGTTACAATAAAATATAATTAAATGTAGTTATTATTCTGAGTTTTAATTATTCTAAAATAATAATATATTGGATAACCATTTCAAAGTAGTGCTACATCGATGCTTTATTTATTTTTTTAATCAGATTGGTAAATGTATCATATTTTTCGGCGTATAAGGTCTGATTGAAAGTGAGACATGATGATGAAAAGCTATTTAAATAGCTTGCATTATTAATAATTCAGGTTATTTTTAAATATTTGATAATATACGGAATCATTATGGATTGGGACATAATAGGAATATTGGCAACTATTGCTTTTCTAGCAGGTTTTTTTGATGCAATAGCTGGTGGAGGAGGATTAATAACATTACCTACTCTATTCCTTGCAGGGATAGAACCAATCAGTGCTATGGCTACTAATAAATTTCAGGCAACTTCGGCAAGTATATCAGCTACTGTAACTTTTGCACGTAAAGGGTTAATCGAGTGGAGGAAATCAATATTTTTAATATTTCTTAGCTTATTAGGGGGAGTTGGTGGGGCTTTGTTTGTAAGTATTATCAGTAAGAGTGTATTAGAAGCTTGCGTGCCAATATTATTAATTGTCGTTGCAGTTTATTTTATTTTCTCACCGAAATTGAGTAATGAAAATAATAAAAAAAGAATATCTATATTGTTATTTTCATTTTTAATCGCTCCTGTACTTGGTTTTTATGATGGTATATTTGGTCCAGGAACGGGTTCTTTTCTCATGATGAGTTTTATGTTCTTCTGTGGCCTGGATATGATGAAGGCAATGAGTTTTACTAAGTTAGCAAATGCTTCATGTAATATTGGTGCATTGTTTATTTTTATCACTAAAGGCGTCATTATATGGCCATTGGCTTTAGCAATGGCTATAGCATCTTTTATTGGAGCACAGCTAGGTGCACGTTGTGCTGTTAAAGTAGGTCCTCGTTTAGTAAGACCGATGCTGATATTGGTATGTTGTGTGTTAGCGATTAAACTTATTAACGCTGAAGATAATCCGTTACGGGTTATGATCCTTAATCTTCTATAATTGCACCAAATTAAAACAAACTATTCGGTAGGTTGAGGATTGGGGTATGTATCTATAGCGCTAGTGTTAATACTGGCGATATTGACTTTATGTATTTTAAGCAAAGCGATTGACTGATCTCGTTGTTTTCTTTCTGCGGATGATTTAATAACATAGGCTGGTACACCATTTTGTGTGACCAGAATGGGTTCAGATAATTCAAGAGCATCGGCGTTCTTTTTTATAAAACTGATCGTTTTAATTCTCATTGTGACCTGCTAATCATTTTTGTAACTAAATAGTATGCTTCCTCAAGTCTGGTGTGTCAGCGCTTGCCACTACCGTCCATGATGTGATTAAGGACTGAATCTTGTGTGGAATTCAGTCCTTAAATGAGTTTGATGTGCCAGAAGTCGTTATTCTTCTTCTTGTGCCGATTGAATCGCCGTCAGTGCAATAGTGTAAACAATATCGTCTACCAAAGCGCCACGGGACAAGTCGTTAACCGGTTTACGCATCCCTTGCAGCATCGGCCCGATTGAAACCAGATCCGCAGAACGTTGTACTGCTTTATAAGTAGTGTTACCGGTGTTCAAATCAGGGAAGATGAACACGGTAGCTTGACCGGCAACCGGTGAGTTTGGCGCTTTGGATTTCGCCACATCTGCCATGATAGCGGCGTCATATTGCAATGGGCCATCAATGATCAGGTCTGGACGTTTTTCCTGTGCCAGACGGGTTGCTTCACGAACTTTTTCAACATCACTACCTGCACCGGAGTTACCGGTAGAGTAGGAGATCATCGCAACGCGAGGCTCGATACCAAATGCTTTAGCTGAATCTGCCGATTGAATGGCGATTTCAGACAGTTGTTCAGCTGTCGGATCCGGGTTGATCGCACAGTCACCGTAAACCAGAACTTGTTCTGGCAGCAGCATAAAGAATACGGATGATACCAGTGAACTACCAGGTGCGGTTTTGATTAACTGCAATGGTGGACGGATCGTGTTTGCTGTGGTGTGTACCGCACCGGAAACCAAGCCGTCAACTTCGCCCTGTTCCAGCATTAGTGTACCCAGAACAACGTTGTCTTCCAGTTGTTCGCGTGCGACGACTTCGGTCATGCCTTTGTTTTTACGCAGTTCAACCAGACGTGGGACATAGCGCTCACGTACAGCAACTGGATCAACAATTTCAATACCGGTACCCAGTTCTACTCCCTGAGCAGCCGCAACACGACGGATCTCTTCTGGATCGCCCAGCAGCACACAGCGCGCAATACCTCGGTCAGCACAAATAGACGCCGCTTTCACGGTACGAGGTTCATCACCTTCAGGCAGAACAATCCGCTTACCTGCTTTGCGTGCCTGCTCAGTGAGTTGATAACGGAATGCCGGTGGCGACAGGCGGTGTGGACGTTCAGAGTTCGCTGTCAGCGAATCGATCCACTCCTTGTTGATGTGGTGTGCGACGTAGTTTTGCAGTTTTTCGATACGTTCATGGTCATCTGCCGGTACTTCCAGGCTGAAACTTTGCAGGCTCAGGGAAGTCTGCCAGGTGTTGGTATCAACCATAAAGACGGGCAGACCTGTGCCGAAAGCACGTTCACACAGTTGCTTAATAGGTTCATCAATGGCATAGCCGCCGGTTAGCAGAATCGCACCGATTTCAACACCGTTCATGGCCGCCAGACAAGCTGAAACCAGAACATCTGGACGATCAGCGGAAGTCACCAGCAGGGATCCCGGACGGAAGTGCTCCAGCATATGTGGAATGCTGCGTGCACAGAAGGTCACGGATTTCACACGACGGGTTTTGATTGCGCCTTCGTTGATAATGCGGGCGTTCAGGTGTTTTGCCATATCGATTGCACGCGTCGCAATCAGATCAAAATTCCACGGAATGCAGCCAAGGATTGGCAATGGGCTATTTTTAGCCAGTTTGTTTGGATCGATGTTAGCTACGATGGCTTTTGAGGATTCATCAAAGATCTCTGACAGATCAGGACGGGTACGGCCCTGATCATCAACTGGCGCATTCAGTTTGTTAATAATAACACCGGTAATGTTCTGGTTTTTGTTGCCACCAAATTCAGCACGGGCCAGTTCAACGCGTTCTTTCAACTGCTCTTGGGAATCGTTACCCAGCGCCAGTACGAACACAATTTCAGCGTTCAGGGTCTTGGCGATTTCATAGTTCAGCGATTGGGCGAACGGATGTTTACGGGTTGGAACCAGACCTTCAATCAAGATAACTTCTGAGTCTTTGGTGTTTTCGTGGTAAAGAGCCACGATTTTTTCCATCAGGACATCTTTCTGATTCGTGGTCAGCAAAGATTCCACATAGGCCATATCCAGTGGTTCAGCGGTTTTAATGCTGGAGTGAGAACGAATGATTGCAGTGGTTTGGTCTTGTGCGCCACAGCAACGGGACTGGGCGATGGGTTTGAAAACACTCAGGCTGACGCCTTTTTGCTCCATTGAGCGGATAACTCCCAAACTAACACTGGTCAGGCCGACGCTGGTGCTGGTAGGGATCAACATAATTGTGCGGGACACGGAAACCTCTTTACGGTTGCTCGTTGGTCAAAATAGTACCGCCAGCAGTTGCTGGCGGTGCGCAAAGTCTTACGCGGTCAGGCGCGCAGCGTCTTGAGCTATGACTAATTCTTCATTCGTCGGGATCACCAGAGCAGGACGGCTGTTGTCAGTCGTGATAGTACCGGATTTACCGAAACGGGCAGCCAGGTTACGTTCGTGATCATATTCAAAGCCTAACAGAGCCAGTTTTTTCAGTACCAGCTCACGTACCAGCGAAGAGTTTTCACCGATACCACCGGTAAAGATAATGGCATCCAGACGGCCTTCCATCAGGGCAGAGTATGAACCAACGTATTTAGCCAGACGATGGCAGTAGACATCCATAGCACGTTTAGCATCGGCTTTGGTTTCGTAGTTATCTTCTATATAACGGCAGTCGCTGGTGACTTCTGTCAGACCCAGCAGGCCAGATTCTTTGGTCAGCAGTTTGTTGATCTGTTCAACGCTCATGCCCAGAGCGTCATGCAGGTGGAAAATGATAGCAGGATCGATATCACCGCTGCGGGTACCCATGACCAGACCTTCTAGTGGCGTCAATCCCATAGAAGTATCAACACACTGACCATTAACGATAGCGGAGATAGAACCGCCATTACCCAGATGGCAGACGATAACATTCAGCTCTTCAACCGGTTTGTTCAGCATTTTCGCTGTTTCACGGGAAACGAAGAAGTGGCTGGTTCCGTGTGCGCCATAGCGACGGATACCATGCTCTTTATACAGGTTGTATGGCAGTGCATACAGGTAAGCTTCTTCCGGCATCGTTTGATGGAAAGCGGTGTCGAAAACGGCAACGTTTTTGCCCGCCAGATGTGGGAAGCCTTTTTTCGCTTCTTCAATACCAATCAGGTGAGCAGGGTTGTGCAGTGGTGCGAATGGAACCGCATCTTTAATACCCTGAATAACGTCATCATTGATGGTGACAGAAGAGGTGAACTTTTCACCGCCATGAACAATGCGGTGACCAATGGCGTCGATTTGAGCAGAAAGTTCTGGTTTTTCCGCCAGAATAGTATTAACAATAAAGTTCAATGCTTCACTGTGGGCTGCACCAGCACCTAAAGCGGCTTCATGTTTTGCACCATCCATTTTCCACTTAATGCGGGCTTCAGGCAGGTTAAAACATTCAGCTAGACCAGAAAGATATTCTTCACCGTTAGTCGGATCGATGATAGCAAATTTCAGAGAAGAGCTACCGCAGTTGAGAACCAGTACCAGCTTACTTGACATGGAAATACCTATATCTTGTTTGTCATTGAGTCTTACAGATAAGACGTGTGATTAATAAAACATCAATTACTCATCAGCATAGCGTATAATAGTGATGACGTTAAATGATTAACATCATGCCAGGTGTAAAGAGCATGATGATAAGGTTACATTTTTTTAAGAACCTTTTTTACCTGCCTGATGTTAAATTACAGGATTATTTGTTAACAAAATGAGCCTAAATGTAGTAAAAAAGGTAAAATATGCTGTTTTACTGCTATGGACAGTATAAAAGTGGGTGTAGGATACCGATAGCCAGCAGTAAAGACAAAATATACTTAATCCTACAAAAAATATTTTATCGTTTACAGACTTTTTTTAAAAATTATGTTTTTAATTGATCGAGGTCATAATGAGCACAATGCCTCCTGCCAGTGGCGGATGGATGAGAAGGATGCAACTGGGACAGCAATATATGAAGACTTGGCCGATTGAGAAACAACTTGCGCCCATGTTTCCTGAAAACCGGATGATTAAAGTAACCCGCTTTGGTATCCGGTTTATGCCGCCGTTGGCTATTTTTACGATGACGTGGCAAATCGCACTGGGTGGTCAACTGGGTCCGGCAGTTGCTACTGCGCTGTTTGCGTGCAGTTTACCTATGCAAGGGTTATGGTGGTTGGGGAAACGGGCATCAACACCTTTGCCGGCGACGTTGCTGAAATGGTTTCATGAAATCCGTAATAAATTTGTTGAAGCAGGTATTGCCATGGCGCCAGTGCAGCAAACGCCGACTTATCAATCTCTCGCAGAATTGCTGAAACGGGCGTTTAAACAACTCGATCGGTCGTTTCTTGATGATATTTAGCTGGAAGAGATTGAAAAAGCCGCAGATGACATGACGATTCACGACAACAAACAGACATATTGTTGATCGCAACTGGAGATTTTCCCTCAATAAAATGGTCTACTAATCACGTTTTCGACACCATATCTTCTTTATTCGTTGATAGAGGCCATTTTGAATAGCGAACTCTTGTGGGTTCTGACCCTGTTATTGATAGCTATCGTTCTTTTCACTACCAATAAACTCCGTATGGATATTGTCGCGTTATTGGTGATTATCGCATTTGTCATGAGTGGAACCTTGACACTGGGTGAAGCAACCAGTGGTTTCAGTGATCCCAACGTTTTGTTGATAGCCGCTCTGTTTGTTATTGGTGAAGGGCTGGTGAGAACCGGTGTCGCTTATCAAATGGGGGACTGGCTGGTAAGGGTTGCCGGCAACAGTGAAACCAAGATGTTGGCGTTACTGATGATGACAGTTGCCGGTCTTGGTGCTTTTATGAGCTCTACGGGGGTAGTGGCGATTTTCATTCCAGTGGTGCTGAGTGTTGCGGCCAGAATGAAAATTTCGCCGGGGCGGTTGATGATGCCCCTGAGTTTTGCCGGGCTTATCAGTGGCATGATGACGTTGGTCGCGACGCCACCCAATATGGTCGTTAACAGTGAATTGATACGGGAAGGGCTGCCCGGTTTCAAATTCTTCTCTATTACCCCCATCGGTATTCTGATTCTGTTTGTTGGTATTGGCTATATGCTGATTGCGCGTCATTGGCTGGCTAGCAACCAGTCTGATAACGGTGATGATAAATGGAATCGCCGTACTTTCCGTGATTTTATCCGCGACTATAAATTATCAGGTCGTGCTCGTCGCCTGGCAATTCGGCAAGGTTCCCCGCTGATTGGCCTCTCTCTTGATGAATCGAATTTGCGTGCCCGCTATGGGGCTAATGTCGTTGGTATTGAGCGCTGGCGGCGTTTCCGACGCGTTATGGTCAGCGCGATCGGTAATACAGAATTGAGAGAGCGGGATGTCTTGCTGATTGATATGTCAGACAGTGAAGTGGATCTGCGTGAATTTTGCAGCGAGCAATGGTTGGAGCCAATGGTGCTGCGCGGGGAATATTTCTCCGAACAATCCCGTAATGTGGGTATGGCCGAAGTCTCTGTGATCCCAGAGTCCAATTTATTGGGTAAATCCCTGCGGGAAATAGGTTTTCGTACCTGCTACGGTTTAAATGTTATCGGCATTCGGCGTGATAGTGAACCGTTGTTGGGTAAACTGGTAGATGAACCACTGCAACTTGGGGATATTTTACTGGTTATTGGTGATTGGAAACTGATCCACGTCCTGCAAACTAAAATGCGCGATTTTATTGTCCTCAATTTACCCATTGAGATTGAGGAAGTAGCGCCGGCAACGTCTCAGGCTCCGCACGCACTTTTTAGTTTGGCGCTGATGGTTGCCATGATGCTTACCGATGAAGTACCCAATGTGATTGCTGCGTTGATAGCTTGTCTGTTGATGGGGAAATTCCGCTGTATCGATATGGAAAGCGCTTACCGTTCTATTCATTGGCCCAGTATTATCCTGATTGTCGGGATGATGCCGTTTGCACTGGCATTACAGAAAACGGGTGGGGTTGATCTGATTGTCTGCGGCTTGATGGATATTGCGGGTGATATGGGGCCGAGGATAATGCTGTTATGTCTGTTTGTACTTTGTGCCGTCATTGGTTTGTTTATTTCCAATACGGCAACGGCGGTATTAATGGCACCGATAGCCATTGCCGCAGCGCGTGAAATGGCAGTGTCACCCATGCCATTCGCCATGATTATTGGTGTGGCTGCTTCTGCCGCATTTATGACCCCGGTTTCATCACCGGTGAATACACTGGTTCTTGGCCCAGGTGGTTATAAGTTCTCTGATTTTGTCCGTTTGGGCGTGCCGTTTACCATTTTAGTGATGGTGATTAGTGTGCTGATTATCCCTTGGTTGTTCCCATTTTAATCTGGGATATCAAGGCTAATTTCATCCAGCGACAGGCTGAACCCCGGCACAAAAACTGCCATAAAGTAATCCATCTCTTGGCTGTGGCGAGCAGCCAGGGTTTTTTCAAGCCGGGTTTTTGCCAGATTGAATTCACTGTTACCGGCTGATAGCTCTTCCAGACATTTGAGATAAGCGCACAGGGCATCGGCCTGTTTAACAATAGAAATTTCTTCTTCTGTATGCTGGCTGTCATCCAATATCGGACGAAAATCCTCTTGTAACTCTGCTGGTAGCATTTCCAGTAATTTTTTCTGCGCGATTTTTTCTATCTTTTTGTATTCCCGTGCAATATGTGGGTTGTGATATTTGATAGGGGTGGGTAAATCCCCGGTGATAATTTCGCTGGCGTCGTGATACATCGCCAGCAACGCAATGCGTTCAGCATTCACATTGCCGCTAAATTTGCGGTTTTTGATAATGGCTAAAGCATGTGCGACAAAGGCCACTTGCAGGCTGTGTTCAGAAACATTTTCTGTACGCACATTGCGCATAAGAGGCCAGCGGTTAATCAGTTTCAGACGGGAAAGGTGGGCAAAAAAGTGGCTCATATTCATCTCTTACCGTGGAAAATTGTTTTTATTGTGAGCGGTTGGCAGGGGGATGTAAACCTTAACGTCGCCCTTTAATTTTTATCCCTTAGTTGCAGCAGAAAAACTCTGTTTCTCTGACACATTAACAATATTTGCCAACGGCAGCCCAAGGCGTATAACGTCAGTAATATGACCGACTAATTTACATTTACTATTAACTGGCAATGTTATAATCGTAATAGGTATATTTTTTTAAAGAAATCTATTTTTCCACTCCATTTTATATACAAAACGCATACAAAAATTTCATATAATTTACAATAGCTCATTATTCATTCAATCGATCTCCTTTATCAAGTTTAATAAATGCGATGTTTAATTCTTTTCTATCCCGCCAATGCCTTATATAATCGCCATAAATTCTCCGGTGAAAATAAAAAAAACGAGTCTATGTTACCGGTAAAAATGAAAATTGACTGACCTTAATTTTGTAAAGTGTCGTCATTTGATATCAATAAAGTAAAATAATGGAAATGGTTACCAGAGATTTCTGGCTGACTGGTGACGTGTTCACCAGTGAAGATAAATCGGTCAGATTCATTTATCGGTGTAATCGGTGTAGAAAAAAGTCGGTTTTCTTCTGCACCGATAGAACTCATGGTATAAATAATGTCTGTTATCAGTAGCATCCGCTTATCGAATGGTTCTTCTTATTTTTACTGATGATATTTGCCAATAAATCGGGCGAATTTCTGAATGGCCATTTCCAATTCATCAAGCCTTGGCAGTGTTACGATGCGGAAGTGATCGGGTTCCGGCCAGTTAAATGCCGTTCCCTGCACGAGCAGGACCTTCTCCTGTAATAAGAGATCAAGCACCATCTTCTGGTCATCATGAACGTTAAAACGCTTCGCATCAATTTTCGGGAACATATATAAAGCCCCCTTAGGTTTTACGCAGGAAACGCCAGGGATTTGATTGATTAATTCCCACGCGCGGTTACGTTGTTCATACAAACGACCGCCAGGTAAAATGAATTCACTGATACTCTGGTAACCGCCTAACGCGGTTTGAATAGCGTGTTGCATTGGCACATTGGCGCATAAACGCATTGATGCCAGCATCTCTAAACCTTCAATATAGCTCTTGGCGTGCTTCTTCGGACCGTTTAATACCATCCAGCCCTGACGAAAACCGGCAACCCGATATGTTTTAGATAATCCGTTAAATGTTACCGTTAACAGGTCAGGGGCAAGTGCGGCAATTGAATGATGCTCTGCATCGTCATATAAGATTTTGTCGTAAATCTCATCAGCAAAAATAATCAAATTATGCTGACGAGCTATTTCAACAATTTCCAGTAACAGCGCCTTGCTATATACAGCACCCGTTGGATTATTGGGGTTAATAATCACAATCCCGCGTGTGCGAGGGGTAATTTTGTTACGGATATCATCTAAGTCAGGAAACCAATCTGACCCTTCATCACACATATAATGTACGGCTTTCCCACTGGAAAGTGAAACCGCCGCAGTCCAGAGAGGATAATCGGGGGCAGGAACCAGCATTTCATCACCGGTATTCAGTAATGCCTGCATTGCTTGAACGATTAATTCAGAAACACCATTACCGATATAAATATCTTCAACACTCACATCCAGCATATTCCGGGCTTGATAATGTTGCATGATCGCTTTACGAGCAGAATATAGACCTTTTGAATCTGAATAACCCTGTGCTGTTGGTAAGTTGCGGATAACATCTACCAGGATTTCATCGGGTGCTTCAAAACCAAAAGGGGCTGGATTACCGATATTTAATTTGAGGACTTTGTTACCTTCTTCTTCAAGGCGTTTAGCTTCCTTGAGTACGGGGCCGCGGATGTCGTAACAAACATTATCCAATTTGCTGGATTTTTTAACTGCTAGCATAGAGAGTCTTACCTTAATTTTGGTAAAAAGGGGTGCCTGGCATATAGCGTCTGACATTTAATGTACTCTTCCCTCCAGGTGTTTTGAAGATGCATTGATATATTTGGTTAAAATGGTTGTTTTAGTAAGGGTATTGTTATTCTAGTATCTTTTTATGTAAATTATGTCAGTGTTAAATGCTTAAATTTATCGTAATATTGAATTTATAATCTGAATTGTTCTTATTTTTTAGTGTGGATATGAAGCATTTTTAACATCACAGCGGCGTGGTTGCGTGGTTGTGGGGGGAAAATGAGCACAACTCAATTTGCCAATAAAAATGATTGTATTTGTATAATTTATTCTTATGTATAAGATTTGTCTTGAATTAGCAATTTAGAACTATATATTTTAGAAAGATCGAACAATATTTTTGAGCATTTCTGGAAACTAATTGTAAATTTATCTGAATAGGATTATCAAACATTAGTAATATTGTAGATTTTTACTTTATATTTAGTTTTTCTGATATAACTTATGTTATTCTTTGAAGTGAGTCAGAAAACAAAATAACCAAACTAGAAATCACATATAGGGTGTTGTAAATAGGGATTGTCCTCAATTTATTTAGGAATCCGAGTAACTTTGACTAAGAGAGAGGAGAAAATAAAACCCACTATGGGCTCAATAGGTAAAAAAACAGCAGTAAATCTTTGCCCTATTTAATAGAGTAGAGTACTGTCTAATCGATGTTATTTAATTTGATAGTGCTTACGTAAAAACACTAGGTTAGTTAGTAATTAAAATCAAAAAAAAGTGATGAATAAACAATGATAAATGCAAATCGTCCGATAATGAATCTCGATCTCGATCTGCTAAGAACTTTTGTTGCTGTTGCTGATTTAAATACGTTTGCAGCAGCAGCAGCAGCAGTCTGCAGAACGCAATCGGCTGTAAGTCAGCAAATGCAACGTTTGGAGCAGTTGGTGGGCAGAGAGTTATTTGCCCGCCATGGCCGTAATAAGCTTCTTACAGAGCATGGTCTTCAACTTCTTGGCTATGCAAGACAAATCCTGCGCGCTAATGATGATGCCAGTGCATCATTAACCTATAGCGATGCAGAAGGTGAGTTAAGAATCGGTGCATCCGATGATACCGTGGATACACTACTCCCTTTTTTGTTAAATCGCGTCGCTTCGGTTTATCCGCGGATGGCAATAGATGTTCGTATAAAGCGAACTCAATTTATTGAAAGTATGCTGGATAGCCATGAGATCGATTTGGCGTTAACAACGGCAAAGATCAGTCATCATCCAAGGACTGTTCTGCGCTCAACACCGGTATTATGGCATTGTGCTCCTGATTTTCAGCTACAGCCAAACGAGCCTGTGCCGCTGGTTGTGATGGATGAAACAAATCCATTCCGCCAGCTGGCGCTGGATACGCTGGATGAAGTCGGGGTATCGTGGCGTATTGCTTATGAAGCTGCTTCTCTGTCGGCTGTTCGCACGGCAGTGAATGCAGAAGTCGGTATTACTGCCCGTCCTTTGGAAATGCAAAATGCTGATCTGCGTATTTTAGGTGAGAGTGAAGGGCTTCCTCGTTTGCCTGAAACTCAGTTCTCTCTATATAGACATAGCAATGAACAGAATGAATCTGTTCTGACTGTTTTTAGTGCGATAGAGAATAAGAAAACCCCGTACACTATATCGGGTGTTTCTGAAGAACCGCTTTCTGATGATGGCGACATTATTGAAGAGTAATATCTAAAGCACTTAATCTTTTGCTAATACCTCCATTATGGATGAAAGGAGGTATTAGCCTTCCAGATATATTTATAAGTAATCATCAACTAAATTCACCTTATTTTGCCGTTATCATGATCATTGAATATACGGTGGCTTTTTTCCTAACCCCTCCCTGCTTTGGTTAACAAATTGTTATATTGTTAACAAAGTAATAATTTGCAGAATTGATAAAATAAGCGTTTCTGTAGTTAACCGTGATTTTTTTCTTATCTTACGGATGAAAAATATAATTTCCTCAGATTTGAATGAATTATCATCAGCGCCAACATTTTTTTCTGTCAAACTGTGTACTTGATCAAAGAAATACCCCCTATGAAACAGTGGAAAGGCCGGTTTTTCCTGAGATAATGATGTAGTAAAAGCGAGTTATCGGTTAAACTGGATCCCGGCGCTGTTTGCATGTCAAGTGACTGACACGTTTTAGCAGTGTGGTAGCACGATCCGTTAAGATTAAGTTTGTTGTTTGTAAATAAATGTTAGATTAATTTTGTCATAACAGACAAAATATTGTTGAGAGGAGTAAAAACCAAGAAGATTCACTCCATCAATCATTGATTAGCAGTGTTTCAGATTTGGTTGTTACCCCTTCCCTTGAATCGATGTGGTGCAACACTGCCAGACAAAAGAGCAGACATTTTTGACACCACTTTTGATGAGTAAGCAATGAGTATGTCAACATCCACTGAACTCTTTGCCCATCACTGGGCATTCGCGGTATTTCTTTTAGGTGCTTTCGGTCTGTGTGCTTTGATGCTGTTAGGGGCGTTTTTTCTGGGCGGGAGAGCAAAAGCCCGGGCAAAACATATCCCTTATGAATCTGGTATTGATTCTGTCGGCAGTGCTCGTCTCCGTATGTCGGCCAAGTTCTATCTGGTCGCCATGTTCTTTGTCATCTTCGATGTTGAAGCCCTGTTTCTATATGCATGGTCAGTCTCTATCAAAGAGAGTGGCTGGTTAGGCTTTATCGAAGCAAGTATTTTCATTTTGGTGTTATTGGCAGGCTTGTTTTACCTGGTGCGTATTGGTGCGCTGAATTGGACGCCATCCCGATCAAGTCGCCAGGTCAGTAAACCAAGCGTTGTGATTAACATTAACAATAGTCATCCGCAGTAATAGCGAGGCATAAAGATGGATTATACACTCACCCGCATAGATCCGAACGGTGAGAATGACCGTTATCCCCTGCAAAAACAGGAAATTGTCGCTGACCCACTGGAGCAAAATGTCCATCGCAGTGTTTACATGGGCAAACTGGAACACGCTCTGCATGATTTGGTGAACTGGGGACGTAAAAACTCCCTGTGGCCTTATAACTTCGGTCTTTCCTGTTGTTATGTGGAAATGGCGACATCATTTACTGCCGTTCATGATGTCGCCCGTTTTGGCGCTGAAGTTTTGCGTGCGTCACCCCGTCAGGCGGATTTTATGGTGGTCGCTGGCACCTGTTTTACCAAAATGGCACCGGTGATTCAGCGCCTTTATGATCAGATGCTTGAGCCGAAATGGGTTATCTCGATGGGAGCCTGTGCCAACTCTGGTGGTATGTACGATATCTACTCTGTGGTTCAGGGGGTTGATAAGTTTATCCCCGTTGATGTTTATATCCCTGGTTGTCCTCCTCGCCCTGAAGCTTATATGCAGGCACTGATGTTGTTGCAGGAGTCGATCGGCAAAGAGCGTCGCCCATTGTCTTGGGTCGTGGGCGATCAAGGGGTTTACCGTGCCAATATGCAGTCAGAAAGAGAACGTAAGCACGGGGAACGTATCGCAGTGAAAAATCTGCGTACACCAGACGAAGTTTAGGGCTTTTAGCCGTACAGCGTAACCAGAGCAATGTGTTGCGATAACAATACCTGATCAAAACAAACACTGATCAAAGCGTTGTGGTGAAGAATGATGATAGATCAGATCGCGCAAGAAAGCGCCCGGCCTGCGTGGCAAACTCATGACCATCTTGATGATCCGGTCGTGAGTGAACTACGTAACCATTTTGGCCCGGATGCCTTTACTGTTCAGCCAACCCGCACTGGTATACCGGTGGTCTGGGTGAAGCGTGAACAATTACTGGAAGTAATCACTTTTCTGAAAAAACTGCCTCAGCCTTATGTCATGCTATTTGATTTGCATGGCATGGATGAACGCCAGCGTACTCACCGCCAGGGGCTACCTGACGCGGATTTTTCTGTGTTTTATCATTTGCTTTCTATTGAACGTAACCGCGACATTATGTTGAAGGTTGCCCTCAGTGAGAAAGATTTGCATCTCCCGACGGCAACGCCTTTATTCCCAAATGCCAACTGGTATGAACGCGAAACATGGGAAATGTTCGGGATTGTCTTTAACGGCCATCCGAACCTGCGCCGCATCATGTTGCCGCCAACCTGGGAAGGGCATCCGCTGCGTAAGGACTATCCCGCCCGTGCGACAGAATTCGATCCTTTCGAGCTAACCCGGCAGAAAGAAGATCTGGAAATGGAAGCGTTGACTTTCAAGCCGGAAGAGTGGGGAATGAAACGGGGTACCGATAATGAGGACTTTATGTTCCTCAACCTGGGTCCTAACCATCCTTCTTCACATGGCGCATTCCGTATCATTCTTCAACTGGATGGCGAAGAGATTGTCGATTGTGTACCGGATGTCGGCTATCACCATCGCGGTGCGGAAAAAATGGGTGAGCGCCAGTCTTGGCACAGCTATATTCCCTATACCGACCGTATTGAATACCTCGGTGGTTGCGTCAACGAAATGCCTTATGTGCTGGCGGTGGAAAAGCTGGCGGGTATTGAGGTGCCTGACCGGGTGAAAACCATTCGTGTCATGTTGTCGGAATTGTTCCGGATTAATAGCCACTTGTTGTATATCTCGACCTTTATTCAGGACGTCGGTGGGATGACACCGGTGTTCTTCGCCTTTACTGACCGCCAAAAAATTTATGATCTGGTGGAAGCGATTACCGGTTTCCGTATGCATCCGGCCTGGTTCCGTATTGGCGGTGTGGCGCATGATCTGCCGCGTGGTTGGGATAAATTGCTGAGTGATTTCCTGGACTGGATGCCGAAGCGCCTTGATTCCTATGTGAAAGCAGCGCTGAAAAACAGCATCCTGAAAGGCCGTTCGATTGGCGTTGCTGCTTATAATACCAAACAAGCTCTCGATTGGGGCACGACCGGGGCCGGTTTGCGGGCGACGGGTCTCGCATTTGATGTGCGTAAATGGCGCCCATACTCTGGTTATGAAAATTTTGAATTCGACGTACCGATTGGTAATAACGGTGACTGTTATGACCGTGTAATGCTGAAAGTGGAAGAAGTGCGTCAAAGTATGCGGATCTTGAAACAGTGTCTGAAAAATATGCCGGAAGGCCCATTCAAGGCTGATCACCCACTGACAACCCCGCCGCCGAAAGAACGCACTTTGCAGCATATTGAAACCATGATTAACCACTTCCTGCAAGTGTCATGGGGGCCGGTCATGCCAGCAAATGAGTCTTTCCAGATGATTGAAGCAACTAAAGGCATCAACAGTTACTATCTGACCAGTGACGGCAGTACCATGAGTTATCGTACCCGTGTCCGTACACCGAGTTTTCCTCATTTACAGCAGATCCCTTCGGTGATCCGCGGTGGCTTGGTTTCTGACCTGATCGTGTATCTGGGCAGTATTGATTTTGTTATGTCTGATGTGGATCGCTAACTATGCAAAGTGAAATTAACGCGAATGCTCAACAGGCGCGCCTTGATGTGGTTAACGTGACAGAGTCTCAGGCAAAAGCAGATTTTGTACTGAGTACCGCAGAGCACGATGCGATTGAGCAGGAAAAACACCACTACGAAGATCCGCGCGCCGCTTCTATCGAAGCATTAAAAATTGTACAGAAGTATCGTGGTTGGGTGCCGGATGGTGCCATTTACGCGATTGCTGATGTGCTTGGTATTCCCGCCAGTGATGTGGAAGGTGTGGCGACGTTCTACAGCCAGATTTACCGCCAGCCAGTGGGCCGCCATATTATCCGTTACTGTGACAGCGTGGTTTGCCACATTACCGGTTATCAGGATGTCCAGGCCGCTATTGAAAGGCATTTGAAAATCTGTCCGGGCCAGACGACGCAAGACGGGCGTTTTACGCTGCTGCCAACCTGTTGTCTGGGTAACTGTGATAAAGGTCCGACCATGATGATCGATGACGATACTCACAGTTCGGTCAAACCTGAAGAGATTGAGAAGTTACTGGAGCAGTATCCATGACAGCACATTCAGGAATAAAAGAAATTATCTGTACTGAGGAAACCCATCCTCTTACCTGGCGCTTGCGTGATGACAAACAGCCGGTATGGCTGGATGAGTACCGCAGCAAAAGTGGTTATCGCGGCGCTGAAAAAGCGCTGAAAGGCATGGCTCCGACGGAAGTGGTTTCTCTGGTAAAAGACGCCGGGCTGAAAGGCCGTGGAGGTGCCGGTTTCTCCACCGGTCTGAAATGGAGTCTGATGCCAAAAGACGAAAGCATGAATATCCGTTATCTGCTGTGTAACGCAGATGAAATGGAGCCGGGTACTTACAAAGATCGTCTGTTAATGGAGCAACTTCCCCACCTGCTGGTGGAAGGGATGCTGATCAGTGCGTTTGCCCTGAAAGCTTATCGTGGCTATATCTTCCTGCGTGGTGAATATGTAGAAGCGGCAGTGCATCTGCGTAAAGCCATTGAAGAAGCGAAAGCGGCGGGCTTGCTGGGTAAAAACATTATGGGCAGCGGCTTTGATTTTGAGCTGTTTGTTCATACTGGCGCAGGGCGTTATATCTGTGGTGAAGAGACCGCGCTGATTAATTCCCTGGAAGGCCGCCGGGCTAACCCTCGCTCAAAACCGCCATTTCCAGCCACTTCCGGTGCCTGGGGCAAACCCACTTGTGTCAATAACGTTGAAACCTTATGCAACGTTCCCTCAATTCTTGAATTCGGTAAAGAGTGGTATATCGGTTTGAGTGCGGGCAAGAGTAAAGATGCCGGTACTAAACTGATGGGATTCTCCGGTCGGGTGAAAAATCCGGGGTTGTGGGAATTGCCATTCGGGGTGACAGCCCGTGAAATTCTTGAAGATTATGCTGGCGGCATGCGTGACGGCCTGAAATTCAAAGCGTGGCAACCGGGTGGCGCAGGAACAGACTTCCTGACTGCTGACCATCTGGATCTGCCAATGGATTTCGAAAATATCGCGAAAGCGGGTAGCCGTCTGGGCACTGCATTGGCAATGGCTGTTGACCACGAAATCAACATGGTTTCTCTGACCCGTAACCTTGAAGAGTTCTTTTCCCGTGAATCCTGCGGCTGGTGCACGCCATGCCGTGACGGACTGCCGTGGAGCGTGAAAATTCTGCGGGCATTAGAACGTGGCGAAGGGCAACCGGGGGATATCGAAACGCTGGAGCAGCTCTGCCGTTTCCTTGGGCCGGGTAATACATTCTGTGCTCACGCCCCCGGGGCTGTGGAACCCTTACAGAGTGCCATCAAATATTTCCGTGATGAATTCGAAGCTGGAATTGTGACCAAAAACTATGGGAATTCCCACCTGATTGCGGGTATCCAACCAAACCTGCTAAAGCAGCGTTGGTAATGGGTTCTTCACGAAATTAGCAGAATTTTTGATTAACACTTGCTGAAAAGCAGGTCACTTGGAAGCATGCTGACTATGGCTACGATACATGTAGACGGCAAAAAATATGATGTAAACGGGGCTGATAACCTGTTACAAGCTTGCCTCTCTTTGGGGCTGGATATTCCTTATTTTTGCTGGCATCCAGCGCTGGGAAGCGTTGGCGCTTGCCGCCAATGTGCGGTAAAGCAATACCAAAATGCGGATGATACGCGCGGTCGTCTGATTATGTCCTGTATGACTCCGGCAATGGATGGCACCTTTATCTCTATTGATGATAAAGAGGCTAAACAGTTCCGTGAGAGTGTGGTTGAGTGGTTAATGACTAACCACCCGCATGATTGCCCGGTGTGTGAAGAAGGGGGCAACTGCCACTTGCAGGATATGACGGTGATGACGGGTCATACATTCCGTAAATATCGTTTTACCAAGCGTACTCATAACAATCAGGAATTGGGGCCATTTATTTCTCATGAAATGAACCGCTGCATTGCCTGTTATCGTTGTGTGCGCTACTACAACGACTATGCTGACGGCACGGATTTTGGTGTCTATGGCGCTCACGATAATATCTATTTCGGTCGTACTGAAAGCGGCACTTTGGAAAGTGAATTCTCCGGTAACCTGGTCGAAATCTGCCCGACCGGGGTATTCACGGACAAAACCCATTCTGAACGTTATAACCGTAAATGGGACATGCAGTTTGCGCCAAGCATCTGCCAGCAGTGCAGTATTGGCTGTAACACCAGCCCGGGGGAGCGTTATGGCGAATTACGCCGTATTGAGAACCGTTATAACGGGACGGTAAACCACTACTTTATGTGTGATCGCGGTCGTTTTGGTTACGGTTATGTCAACCGTCAAGATCGGCCCCGCCAGCCACAACAACTGCGTGGTGATCATTGGATCTCGCTTAACGCAGAACAGGCTATGCAGGGTGGCGCGGATATTTTGCGTCAGGCCAAAAATGCCATTGGTATTGGTTCACCCCGTGCCAGCCTGGAAAGCAACTTTGCCCTGCGTGAATTGGTGGGTGCGGAAAACTTCTATAGCGGGATTGCCGCTGCTGAACAGCAACGCCTTGATATGATGCTGGAAATTCTCCAGCAGGGTGGTGTTTATACACCGTCGCTGCGTGAAATTGAAAGCTATGATGCGGTGCTGATCTTAGGTGAAGACCTGACTCAGACCGGTGCCCGTATGGCACTATCCGTTCGTCAGGCGGTGAAAGGCAAAGCCCGCGAAATGGCGGCGGCTCAGAAAGTTGCTGACTGGCAGATTGCCGCGGTGATGAATATTGGCCAGCGTGCTAAATATCCCCTGTTTGTGACTAACGTGGATGATACCCGTCTGGATGATATCGCGGCGTGGAATTACCGTGCGCCGGTTGATGATCAAGCTCGTTTTGGTTTTGCAGTCGCTCATGCATTGGATAACACGGCGCCGGCGGTTGAAAATTTACCTGACGAACTGAAAGCCAAAGTGGAAATGGTGGCGCAGGCACTGATTGGCGCGAAGAAACCACTGATTATCAGCGGCAGTAACGTGGGCAGTGATGCGATCATTCAGGCGGCAGCTAATGTTGCCTGGGCGCTGAAGGATAAAGGCTCAGATGTCGGTCTGTCGTTTGTCGCGATCTATGCGAACAGCATTGGATTGGGAATGATGGAGGCTCAACCACTGGATGTGGCTTTGCAACGTATCAGCAGTGGTCAATCAGATACAGTTATCGTGATGGAAAATGATCTCTATCGACATGCGGCAGCTGATAAGGTCGATGACGCACTGAACAAGCTGAAAAACCTGATTGTGGTTGACCACCAGCGCACGGCTATCATGGATAAAGCCCATCTGATCCTTCCAGCTGCCAGCTTTGCAGAAAGTGACGGCACGCTGGTGAATCAGGAAGGCCGGGCGCAGCGTTATTTCCAAGTTTTCGAACCCTCTTTCTATGACAAATCCGTGGTGATGCTGGAGAGCTGGCGTTGGCTGCACTCCCTGCACGTGACTCATACCGAACGTCATTTGGATTGGACTCAGCTTGACCACGTTATTAATGCCTGTGTTGACGTGATGCCACAGCTTAAGGGCATTGTTGATGCCGCGCCTGATTCCACATTCCGCATCCGTGGTCAGAAACTGGCGCGTTCACCGCACCGTTACAGTGGCCGTACTGCGATGCTGGCGAATCTCAGTGTTCATGAGCAGCGTCAACCTCAAGATATTGACTCCCCATTTGCTTTCTCAATGGAAGGCAACAATAGCCCTGATGCCTATCGTCAGCAGGTTCCGTTTGCCTGGGCACCGGGCTGGAACTCACCGCAAGCGTGGAATAAATTCCAAGCGGAGGTGGGGGGCCATTTGCGCTTTGGTGATCCGGGGGTACGCCTGATTGAAACAACTGACGGGGGTCTGAACTACTTTGATCAGATTCCGGCTGAATTTTCTGTACAGGATAACCAATGGGTCGTCGCGCCTTACCATCACCTGTTTGGCAGTGAAGAATTAACCCAGCGTTCCGATGTGATTCAGGAACGTATGCCGGAGCCTTATGTGATGCTCAATAACAAAGATGCGGATCAACTGGGTGTAAAAACAGGTTCTGTTCTGGAGTTTGATTGTTTTGGTCAGCAACTGCGTTTGGCGGTCCGTCTGAGTAAAAAGCTCGCTCAGGGTCAGATTGGTTTGCCAATGGGAATGCCGGGTATTCCTCCGGTACTGGCGGGTGTTTCAGTGAATAATCTGCGGGAGGCGGCACAATGAGTTGGTTAACCTCCGACGTTATTGATGTACTGATCGCTATTCTGAAATCGGTGGTGATCTTGGTGGTGGTGGTTGCCTGTGGGGCATTGATGAGCTTTGGTGAACGACGTTTGCTGGCGCTGTTCCAGAACCGTTATGGGCCAAACCGCGTCGGTTGGGGGGGATCATTACAGATCGTGGCCGACATGCTCAAAATGTTCTTTAAAGAGGACTGGGTACCACGTTTTGCTGACCGGTTGATCTTCACCTTAGCGCCTGTTATTGGTTTCTGTTCTCTGTTGCTTGCTTTTGCCATTGTACCGATCACTCCTAACTGGATGGCTGCGGATCTCAACATCGGCATTTTATTCTTCATGATGATGGCGGGTCTGGCTGTCTACGCGGTCCTGTTTGCCGGATGGGCAAGTAACAACAAATACTCCCTGCTGGGGGCAATGCGTGCTTCTGCACAGACACTGAGTTATGAAGTGTTTCTTGGCCTCTCTTTTATGGGTGTTGTTGCTCAAGCCGACTCTTTCAATATGGTAGATATCGTCAACGCACAGGAACACATGTGGAATATCATTCCGCAATTCTTTGGCTTCCTGACTTTTGCTATCGCGGGTGTGGCCGTGTGTCACCGTCACCCATTTGACCAGCCGGAAGCAGAACAGGAACTGGCTGATGGTTACCACATTGAATACTCCGGTATGAAATTTGGTCTGTTCTTCGTTGGTGAATATATCGGTATTGTCACGGTTTCTGCCCTGATTGTGACAATGTTCTTTGGTGGTTGGCATGGTCCATTCTTGCCGCCGTTTGTCTGGTTTGCGCTGAAAACGGCGTTCTTCATGGTGATGTTTATCCTGATACGTGCATCTTTACCGCGCCCGCGTTATGACCAGGTAATGGCATTTGGCTGGAAAATTTGTTTGCCGCTGACCTTACTAAACCTGCTAGCGACTGCGGCAGTGATTTTGTACAACGCTCAATAAGGGGGGAATGAACCATGACATTGAAAGAGTTAGCGGTTGGTTTCGCCACCCAGGTACGCAGTATTTGGATGATTGGCCTGCACGCCTTTCATAAACGCGAAACCCAAATGTATCCTGAAGAACCGGTTTATTTGCCACCCCGTTACCGTGGCCGTATTGTGTTGACACGCGATCCGGACGGCGAAGAGCGTTGTGTTGCTTGTAACCTGTGTGCGGCAGTTTGCCCGGTTGGTTGTATCTCATTGCAAAAGGCCGAACATAAAGATGGCCGCTGGTATCCAGAATTTTTCCGCATTAACTTCTCACGCTGCATTTTCTGCGGTCTGTGCGAAGAGGCTTGCCCGACCACCGCAATCCAGTTAACACCGGATTTCGAAATGGGAGAGTTTAAGCGCCAGGATCTGGTGTATGAAAAAGATGACCTGACGATTTCAGGGCCAGGTAAATATCCTGATTATAACTTTTACCGTAAGACAGGTATGGCGATTGACGGCAAATCAAAAGGTGAAGCCGACGACGAAGCAAAACCTATCGACGTTAAAAGCCTGTTGCCGTAAGGAGCGATATTCATGGAATTTACGTTTTATACCGCCGGGCTGGTTGCGATATTGGCAACCATCAGGGTGATTACACACACCAATCCGATACACGCGCTTTTGTATTTGATTGTTTCTCTGCTGGCGCTTTCAGCGGTATTTTTTTCGCTGGGGGCTTATTTTGCTGCGGCGCTGGAGATCATCGTTTACGCCGGGGCTATTATGGTGCTGTTCGTTTTCGTGGTGATGATGCTTAACCTTGGAAAATCTGTGGTTGAACAGGAGCGTATTTGGCTGAAACCGCGAACCTGGGTTGGTCCGGGTCTGCTGTCAGCCGTGTTGCTTATCGTGCTGGTGTATACCATTATCAACGTTTCTCATGGTGATATTGCTGACAATATCACCGGTGAAGTTGTCAGCGCCAAAGAAGTGGGCATCAGCCTGTTTGGTCCCTATGTGCTGGCCGTTGAACTGGCCTCTCTGTTGTTACTGGCCGGTATGGTGGTGGCTTATCACATTGGCCGTGAACACAAACAGGGTGAAGTGCTCAGTAACCGAAATGCGGAGGAACAACCATGATACCTCTTCAACATGGACTGATTTTGGCGGCAATCCTATTTGTTCTGGGCCTGACCGGGCTCATTATCCGTCGTAATCTGTTGTTTATGTTAATTGGGCTTGAAGTGATGATTAATGCAGCGGCCCTGGCTTTTGTCGTGGTAGGCAGCTATTGGGGGCAGCCAGATGGTCAGGTGATGTTCATTCTGGCGATTAGTTTGGCGGCAGCCGAGGCGAGTATTGGCCTGGCGCTGTTATTGCAGCTTTATCGTCGTCGCCAGAGTTTGAATATTGATACAGTCAGTGAGATGCGCGGATGAACTTACTCTATTTAACAATTCTGCTGCCACTGCTGGGATTTTTGCTGTTGGCATTTTCCCGTGGCCGCTGGTCTGAAAACACATCAGCCACCGTTGGGATGGGTTCTGTTGGTCTGGCTGCGCTGGTGACTTTGTGGGTTGCTATTGATTTCAACAGCCAGAATGTGGCGGGTGATCTGGTTTACAGTCAAAACTTGTGGAACTGGATGGAGGTCGGGGATTTCAGTATTCCTTTCACTCTGGTTCTTGATGGTTTGTCTCTGACTATGCTGAGTGTGGTCACCGGTGTCGGTTTCCTGATCCACATGTATGCCTCATGGTATATGCGCGGAGAAGAGGGTTATTCCCGTTTCTTCGCTTATACCAACCTGTTTATCGCCAGCATGGTGATACTGGTTCTGGCAGATAACATGATGCTGATGTACCTTGGCTGGGAAGGGGTGGGGCTGTGCAGTTATCTGCTGATTGGCTTCTACTATACCAACCCGGCAAATGGTGCTGCGGCCATGAAAGCCTTTGTCGTTACCCGTGTGGGTGACGTCTTCCTGGCTATCGGCATGTTTATTCTGTATGACAATCTGGGAACCCTGAACTTCCGCGAGTTGGCGGTTTTGGCTCCGCAACATCTGGAAGCCGGTTCTTCGGTGATTACCTGGGCGACCCTGATGATATTAGGGGGAGCAGTCGGTAAATCCGCTCAATTGCCGTTACAAACTTGGTTGGCTGATGCGATGGCTGGCCCGACGCCGGTTTCTGCGCTGATTCACGCCGCAACGATGGTGACCGCAGGGGTTTATCTGGTTGCCCGCAGTCACGGCCTGTTCTTGATGGCCCCGGAAATCCTGCAATTGGTTGGGACTATTGGCGCTATCACGCTGGTGTTGGCCGGTTTTGCTGCGTTGGTGCAAACCGATATTAAACGTGTACTGGCTTACTCAACGATGAGTCAGATTGGCTACATGTTCCTGGCGTTGGGGGTTCAGGCGTGGGATGCGGCAATCTTCCACCTGATGACGCATGCATTCTTCAAGGCGCTGTTGTTCCTGGCATCGGGCTCCGTCATTCTGGCCTGCCATCACGAGCAGAATATTTTCAAAATGGGTGGATTACGTAAATCCATACCATTGGTTTATATCTGCTTCCTGGTCGGTGGTGCGGCGCTATCGGCATTGCCGATCGTCACTGCCGGTTTCTACAGTAAAGATGAAATCCTGTGGGGAGCAATGTCACATGGTCATCTCAACCTCATGTTGGCTGGGCTGGCAGGCGCGTTTATGACCTCTTTGTATACCTTCCGTATGATTTTTATCGTGTTCCACGGTGAGGCGAAAACCAAAGCGCACCCGGTCAAAGGGATTACCCATCACCTGCCATTACTGGTATTGCTGGTGCTTTCCACCTTTGTGGGCGCACTGATCGCGCCACCACTGGCAGGGGTATTGCCGGAAGATCATGCAACCAGTGATACAGGTAAAATGATGCTGGAAGTGGTTTCTGGTGTGGTGGCGATAGCGGGTATTTTGCTGGCAATGGCACTGTATTTGGGTAAACGTCAGTTGGTGAATAGCGTGGCACAAAGTGCTCCGGGACGCTTCTTTTCCGTATGGTGGTTTAATGCTTGGGGTTTTGATGTTCTGTATGACTGGATATTTGTTAAGCCATTCAAGAGCATTACCCGTGTGTTACAGAACGATCCGCTAAATTCACTGATGAATATTCCGGCGGTGTTATCACGCTGGAGTAACAAAGGTCTTAGCCTGAGTGAAAACGGACAAGTCCGTTGGTACGTTGCCTCTATGGGGTTGGGTGCAGTGCTGGTTTTAGCTCTGCTGCTACTGGTTTAATTTAAGGGACACATTGCGCCATGCTATTACCTTGGCTAATTCTTTTGCCCTTCATCGGAGGTTTGCTGAGTTGGCAGACTGAACGCTTTGGTACTCGTGTACCGCGTTGGATTGCGTTAATTTCGATGGGGTTGACTCTGGTGCTTTCACTGCAATTGTGGTTGCAGGGGGGCTATACCTTGGCTAATCCGCAAGGGATACCTCAATGGCAAGAAGAATTTCTTATGCCGTGGATCCCACGTTTTGGTATCAGTATTCACCTTGCACTGGATGGCTTATCCCTGCTGATGGTCGTGTTGACTGCCCTGCTGGGGCTGATGGCGATTCTCTGCTCATGGACGGAAAATCAACCGTATCAGGGCTTCTTCCACTTGAACCTGCTGTGGATCCTGGGTGGGGTGATGGGGGTGTTCCTCGCTATCGACATGTTCCTGTTCTTCTTCTTCTGGGAAATGATGTTGGTACCGATGTACTTCCTGATTGCATTGTGGGGACATAGGGGATCAGGTGGTAAGACCCGTATCACCGCGGCGACCAAATTCTTCATTTATACCCAGGCGAGTGGTCTGGTGATGCTGATTGCGATTATGGCGCTGGTACTGGTGCACTATAACGCGACGGGCGAATGGACATTCAGCTATGAGAAATTGCTGAATACGCCAATGTCACATACCGTTCAATACCTGCTGATGTTGGGTTTCTTCATTGCCTTTGCGGTAAAAATGCCGGTTGTGCCGTTGCATGGATGGTTACCGGATGCTCACAGTCAGGCACCAACCGCGGGTTCTGTTGACTTGGCGGGGATCTTGCTGAAAACGGCGGGTTATGGTCTGTTGCGTTTTGGCTTGCCACTGTTCCCGGAAGCGTCTCATGAATTCACCCCAATCGCCATGTGGCTGGGTGTGCTTGGGATCTTCTATGGCGCATGGATGGCATTCAGCCAGACAGATATCAAACGCCTGATTGCTTATACCAGTATCTCGCATATGGGATTTGTGTTGATAGCGATTTACTCTGGCAGCCAGCTTGCTTACCAGGGGGCGATTATCCAGATGATTGCTCATGGTTTATCAGCCGCGGGCCTGTTTATTCTCTGTGGTCAGCTTTATGAGCGCTTGCATACCCGTGACATGACTCTAATGGGGGGGTTGTGGCGACGAGTGCAGTTTTTGCCTGCGCTATCGCTGTGCTTTGCGGTTGCGACCTTGGGGATGCCGGGAACCGGTAACTTTGTCGGTGAGTTTATGATTCTGTTTGGCAGTTTTAGTGAATACACGTTAATTATAACGATTTCTGTGTTCGGCCTGGTTTTCGCTTCTGTATATGCCCTGTATATGATGCAGCGTGCTTATTACGGCGCGCCAAAATCAGATGAACCATTAAGACGGATGGATATGCGGGAAATATCTATTGTCATGTTGCTGTTGATATTACTGGTGGTGATGGGTTTCTACCCACAACCTATCCTTGATACTTCAGCGGCAGCGATGGATAACATCCAGACCTGGTATTCAGCTTCAATTTCAACTACAAGGCCGTAATTCGCCATGACAATAACTCCTCAACAACTGATCGCGCTGTTACCGCTGTTGATCGTCGGATTGACGGTAGTGGTTGTGATGCTGTCCATTGCGTGGCGACGCGATCACTTTATCAATACCACGCTGACCGTAGTAGGTTTGAATCTGGCTCTGCTGTCCCTCTACTTTGTTGGGCAGCAGGACGCGATGGATGTCACCCCACTGGTTCATGTGGACGGCTACGCTATGCTCTATATCGGTCTGGTACTGGTTGCGAGCTTGGCAACTTCTACTTTTGCCTATTCTTGGCTGGAAAACTATCCGGATAACAAAGAAGAGTTCTACCTGCTGGTGCTGATTGCGACCGTGGGCGGTATTCTTCTGGCTTGTGCAAACCATCTGGCATCACTGTTTATCGGTATTGAACTGCTTACTTTGCCGCTATTTGGTTTGATTGGTTATGCATATCGTCAAAGACGCTCTCTGGAAGCGGCGATTAAGTACATGTTACTGTCTGCGGCGGCATCATCTTTCATGCTGTTTGGTATCGCGTTGCTCTATGCGGAATCTGGCGATCTCTCTTTTGCTGCACTGGGGCATCGTTTGTCTGACAGCTATATCTATCAGCCTTTAATCTTGGCAGGTTTGGGGATGATGGTTGTGGGTCTTGGCTTCAAATTGTCGCTGGTCCCTTTCCATCTCTGGACACCTGATGTTTATCAGGGGGCACCTGCACCTGTTTCTACCTTCCTGGCAACTGCCAGTAAGATCGCGATTTTCGCTGTGGTGATGCGTTTGTTCGTTGAAGCGCCGATGGCGGACAGTGAAGCGCTGCGTACGGTATTAACCGTTATTGCGATTGCCTCTATGTTGTTCGGTAACTTGATGGCGCTGACCCAAACGAATATCAAGCGCCTGCTTGGTTACTCTTCTATTGCTCACTTAGGTTATCTGTTAGTGGCGCTGGTCGCGGTACAAAACAACCAGCTTGCAGAAGAAACGGTGGGTATCTATCTGGCGGGTTATCTGTTTAGCAGCATCGGTGCGTTTGGTGTCGTTAGCCTGATGTCCAGCCCATATAAAGGACCGGATGCGGATTCCCTCTACTCATACCGTGGCCTATTTTGGCATAAGCCGATTTTGTCTGCGGTAATGACCGTGATGATGTTGTCACTGGCGGGGATCCCAATGACATTGGGCTTTATTGGTAAGTTCTATGTGATTGTTGTGGGTGTACAGGCTGAACGGTGGTGGCTGACTGCGGCGGTGGTTCTTGGCAGTGCTATCGGCCTTTATTACTATCTGAGAGTGATGGTGAGTCTGTACTTACATGCTCCGAAAACCCTTAACCGTGATACACCGAGGAATTGGGCCTTAACTGCCGGCGGGATGGTGGTGCTGATTTCTGCATTACTGGTACTGGCGCTGGGTATCTGGCCTCAGCCACTGATTGATGTGGTACAGCAAGCGAAAATCATTCTCTAATAGTTAGTTGTTATGAATTATTTGAAATAATTAAAACCCGGTAAGGTTGTCCTTACCGGGACGCATTCAGGTAAGATGAGATACACCTTATCTGAATGCGATAAAACAGCGGTTAAGAAGAGTCGTTTTTCGTCTGTCAATGTGGTTTTAAAATCTGGGATAAAAGAACAAGCGTATTATGAAAAAAACAGGTAAAAATTTTAATCATTAACGGTAAAAAGCCGTGATTAAAGATTTTTTAAAGTGGGTAAAAGATTCGATGTTCTGCTGACATTGGAGGAGAAAACATCAGAGAAAACGGGTTTTAAATTGATTAATAAGGTGGCAAAATGACAGCATTAATCCAATAATAAAAACATTTAACCGGATTAGTTACCCTCTCTGATAACTTAATAAATACACTTGTTAAAAGGAGAATGTATTGCATTCAATCTAAGTCGATTAACCATTAATTAAAGAGTTGAAAAGAAATCAGCATGCAAAAAATATTATCTGAATAGATGGCTATTTAAGCGCTTTCTTGTTGTTATTTTACGAAGTAAGCCATAAAGAGATAGCGCATTTAAAACGTGATTTGATTATTCAAAGTATAACTCTAGATAAAAGGCTTTTAACTTTTTAAAAAGGGATTTATTTTGCATTTGGGATGTTTTTTTATGGTTTTTGTCTTGTTTTCATTAAAGTGGCCATTTTAGCGTAATAAATGGCATGGGCGTTTAGTCAATATCATTTTGAAAAGATTGGGGTTGTTAAAATAAAATCGTTTATTTATTAAAATAGTCTCATCATATGACTTTAGATTTTCACTTAAATCCACTCAACGTTGTCTAATTAAATGATGCTTAAATAAATCGGTAAATTCATTTAATAACGCTTTATTATATTAACAATAGTAAAATTGATTTACCAGAGGGGTTATAATGATGAAATGGGGATTTAAGCGTTAACAGAGCATGAAAATATCTTGGAGAAAATAACAATATGAATTGGCGGATCCACATAATAAGTGCAATATAATTACTCTGTGAGTAAACAAGTTTGTATTCGATTAAATCATTTATTTGTGAATTTTGTTACTCCTATTTTTCACGAATAATTATTTAACTGGCTGATAAAGAATTCACTATCCGATTGAAAGCGTTATTAAAGTCGGTTCTTTTTTTAAATATATTGCCTGAATAACCTATTATATATTCTTATGTATCTTTTTACAGGGTATATAAGCATTAATAAAGCCAATGCTTTTTCTCATTTTCACTGATAGATTTATGGTGGGTAGGTTTTAATCTCTGGTTTTAATTGGTATAATAAAGTTTTAACCGTTGTTTTTACTGCTTTTAACATTTTGTTTTTATTAAGTTTAATCATCATGGTATATTGTTTTTTACGTTTAACCAATGTTAATCACATTCGCTTTTTATCTTTACTAGTGTTGTTTTACTGGCAATTATGAATAGTTTTTATAAGTCTTTTATCTTCATAAATCAATCCGTAAATAGCTTGGTGATATAAAGATACCCCGTTATGTTTTTTCGGATAATATTCTTTTTCTCGCTGATTTTTTCAATTTTCTGTTAATAGTTAATGGATTTCGATTAAACTTGATTAACATCTTTTTAAAAAACGGCATTTATAGTTAAATCCGCTCACTGTTAAAAGGGTGATATCGAGTAAAGCTATTCTCATTCCAAGAATTTTCTTGTTTTTCCTTTTTCCTGTATTTAATATCTTCAGAAAATCTTGATACCGCAAAATAACGCCTAGCAGGTGGAGGATTTTTCCTTCCACCATTTTGTTCAGAAAGCCATTTAATTTTAACCAGATACATTATTTAGCACCTTTTAGCTTGAACTCTTTTACTCCATGATATTTTAACTCTTGGATCATTTAACTGTTCCAACTGAGCGTATCTCGCTGGGCCAATTCCATCTAAATGCGGATCTATATGCATATTTTTAGCTATATCATCTGGTACATTTATTTGCACAACTTGGAATGAATTTCCTCCATGTCCCATTTTATTACCCAATTTACGGCATCTTCATAGGAGTATGCAAACCATTTACCTTCTATAGTGCCGTGACCCACAGCTCATTTCCCGGTTTCCATTAATTGATTATATTTAGGAAGATTCATTCTTCTGTATAACATCATTAACCCAAGTGGATCTTAGGGACTGCCCCGACACGACCATACTTTTTGACCGGGATTTTTTCTTTAATAACAACCTGTTAAAGAGCTACTTCGTCCCACCGCACTCACCGCCGCGAACCCAAAACCCCGATGTGCACTTTGCCGATTTTAGCTCGCT